>CAYXON010000195.1:0-2717 GCA_964467145.1 uncultured archaeon
TAATAACCCAGTACTGGGGGTTCAAGGCACTCATGCTGTTTGCGGGAACCCTGCCGCTTGCGGGACTTGCGATAAAGACGCTAATGAGAAAAAACTAAAGCTTTTTTATCGGGGGCATCTCGTCGTCTGTTGGTTTTTGTTTTTTCCGAAATAACGTGTTGGCGTAGAGGATCATCTGGGGGTAGTCTTCGACTGTGATTCCGCCGCGTTCCATGTTGGTTCTTATTTTCAGCATGTGTTTGCATCTTGGGGGGAAGTTGAATTCATATCCGAGTTCTTTGAGGCAATACATCAGCCTTGACGCGCTTATTCCATGGTTCAGAAACTGTGTGTCTATCCAAGAGCGCGCGGATGTTAGGTCGTCTTCTGAAAGGCCTGTGTTCTCTCCAAGACCGTGTGTGTAAAATATTAGTTCCGCGTGGTTTGGCCAGTTCGGGGGTCCTGTGTGTGCTGTGACCTCAGCCATCATGACCTGCCGGTCGTCGTCTGTGACCTCGACATCAAAGCCTGCCTTCACTGCGTAGAAGAGGTCGCGCGCCCTTGTGAACCCGTTGCCGCCTCCCCTAAGGTGGGTTAAGCGTTCGTTGGCAAGTCGCTTATCTAGGGGGGTTATTTCGACTGGAACCCCTAGCATCTTCATGTGATAGTGCACATTCAGCACATCATCGCCTTTCCCCCCAGCCCTTGCTGAATCCAGGAGCTTATTCAATTTCTCCCTATCGTCAGCTGACACCTTCATCCAAGGCTCAAGCTCGCGCTCGACATCAGGGGGTGCGAGAAGCGGTGAGGGCCTGAAACCTTTAAGTCTTGATGTCATATCCGGTTATTTACTGGGAGCTACTGGGAAAAAAAGGGGGATATAAAAGCCGGGGGCTTAATACTTACGATGGCCTTCGACTTTCGGGCATTGAAAGCTGAGAAAAAGCCGTTATTCCACAAGGAATACCGCAAATACTACCCAGTCGAGTCGCTTGAGAGCGTCGGCTTCACGCGCAAGGTCTGTGAGTGCTGTGGGCGGGGTTTCTGGAGCGCGTCTGAGCGAAGCGTCTGCGATGAACCCACCTGCTCTGGAGGATATCGTTTCATTGGGGAGAAACTCACAAAGAAAAGGTTCAAATACAAGGAGGCCTGGGACGAATACGTCAAAACCTTCAAGAAATGGGGTTATGAGCCGATAAAGAGGTACCCAGTCGTCTGCCGATGGTATGAGGACCTGTATTTTGTGAACGCCGGCATAAACGACTTCCAACCATATGTGGTTGCAGGCGACGTCGAACCACCGGCTCCCGCAGTGCTTGAGCCGCAGTTCTGTCTCAGATTCCAGGACATAGATTCTGTCGGCATAACCGGAAGACACTACTCCGGGTTCATAATGGTGGGACAGCACACATTCAACACAGCCGAAAAACACGTGTACTTCAAAGACGAGGGCATACTGCAAATTCACGAGTTTCTGACAAAGGGTATGGGAATACCGGACGGGGAGATAACATACCACGAAGACGTCTGGGCAGGCGGCGGAAACTACGGACCCAGCATGGAGTTCTTCTCAAGAGGCCTTGAGCTCGGAAACCAAGTCTACATGCAATACGAGCTACTGCCAGACGGCACATCAAGGGAGCTCAAAACAAAAGTCATAGACATGGGCGCAGGACTCGAACGGTGGAGCTGGTTCAGTCAAGGTACTCCGATGAGCTACGACTCAACATTTCCGAAAGTCATGGAATACCTCTACAAAACATCCAGCTACAAAAAAGACAACGAGTTCATGATGAAGTTCGGCCACTACGCCGGACTTCTGGACCTTGACGAAGTCGACGACATAGGGTCCGTGTGGGGAAACATCGCAAAGGATGTTGGAGTAGACCTTGACGAGCTTAAGAAAAAAGTTTTCGAACTAAGATCCCTTTACGCGATAGCTGACCACACAAGAACCCTTCTTGTTGCCATACACGACGGCGCACTGCCTTCGAACGTCGGCGGAGGATACAACCTCAGAAACATCCTGAGAAGATGCTGGATGATGAATGACGAGTACGGACACGGAATCGAGCTTGAGAAAGTCTTTGAAAAACACATAAAAGAATTCGGCACGTGGTACACGGACCTCAAAGAGGTCGGCAGCCTCTACGACATCATAGACGTTGAGAAAAAAAGATATGAGGAAACGCAGCAGAAGGGTAAAAAGATAATAGAGAAAATGGGGGTGGTCGACGTTGAGAAGATGGTTGAGTTATACGACAGCCACGGAATATCCCCCGAGGTAGTTCAGAAAATAAGCGGCGTTGAGGTGCCTGACAACTTCTTCAGGCTCGTTGAGGAAAGGCATGAACGGATTTCAGAAGTCGACAAAAAAGAAGAGAAAACAAAGGTTCCAGACGACGTACCAGAAACCATCCTCGGATACTACGAGGACCAGAGCCTGCTCAGATTCAGCTCCAAAATAGTTGGTATAATCGGCGACAAGGTCGCGCTCGAAAAAACATACTTCTACCCCGAAGGCGGAGGACAAGAGGCCGACAACGGGGAGATAGCCGGCAAAAGAGTAAAATACGTGGAAAAAATAGGCAAAGTCGTGTTGCACACACTTGATGACGCAAAAGGCCTAAGCCAAGGCCAAAAAGTCGACTGCACACTCGATGACGCAAGGAGAAAACAGCTGATGCAGCACCACACAGCCACACACCTTGTTAATGCAGCAGCCCGTGAGGTGCTTG
>CAYXON010000196.1:0-2713 GCA_964467145.1 uncultured archaeon
AATCTGGGACACCATAAAGATGGTCGAACAATACTCGGACGTGATAGTCGAGCGTCACAGCATAGAAGGCGCCCCAAGACTGTCCGCTGATGCGAGCTCAAAGCCCGTCATAAATGCGGGCGACGGCGCAAACCAACACCCAACCCAGACACTCCTTGACCTCTACACGATACAGAAAGAAAAAGGCAAGTTAGACGGCTTGAACATCGGATTTGTAGGAGACCTAAAATACGGCCGCACCGTTCACTCACTCTGTATAGCACTCAGCAACTTCAAAACCAACATGTACTTTGTGGCTCCTGAGGAGCTCAGTATGCCCGAAAGCTACCTCGAAGAACTCAGCAAAAAGAACCTACCCTATGTCCAGGATGCTGACCTCATGAAGGTTGTCGGAGACCTTGACATACTCTATATGACGCGGATACAGAAGGAGAGATTCCCAGATCCAGTTGAGTACAACAAACTCAAGGGATGCTACCAGATAGACTCCTCCATACTTGAGCACACCAAAGAGGACGTGCGGATAATGCACCCGCTTCCGAGGGTGGATGAGATAAACACAGACCTCGACGAAACACCCAACGCCGCATACTTCAGGCAAGCAGGCAACGGGATACCAGTAAGGCAGGCGATAATAGCGATGGTCTGCGGGATGATATAATATGGCAAACGGTGAGAGAAAGACGGAGATAACGATACCTGCAATAGAAAGCGGGACCGTAATCGACCACATCCCGAGCAGGCAAACATTCAGGATAATCAGGATAATCGACCCCCAAGAATACGAGCACGTCATAAACGTGGCACTAAACCTGGAAAGCAAAAAACTCGGAAAAAAAGGCTTAATCAAAATCAGTGGCAGAATCCTAACCCCTGAGGAAGTGGATAAAATCGCGCTTCTAGCCCCTTGCGCGACAGTCAGCATAATAGAGGACTACGCGGTAAAGGAGAAGGTACAGGTCAAGGTCCCCAAAGTGGTTGAGAAAATAGTCAAATGCCCCAACCCCAACTGCATCACAAACCACGAGCCTGTGCACACGAAATTTGATGTCGAACAAGAAGAACCACTCAAGATGCGGTGCTACTACTGCGAGCGCGCCATAGGCCGCGAAGACATGAAACTAATCTGAGGGCACCTAAATTGGACACACCCCTTGAAATACTTCTGAAAGGCGGGAGATCCTACACAGGTGGCAGACTAAAGCATTTGGACATCCTGATATCAGCTGGAAAAATACAGTCGATGGGTGAAGACATAAAGCCAACAAACGAGAAAGTCATCGATTGCGTAGGCCAGATAATACTGCCTGGCCTCATTGACGCGCATGTGCACATGAGAGAACCTGGCCTAACGCAAAAGGAAGACTTCTCAACAGGGTCTGCAGCAGCCGCAGCAGGAGGCGTCACAACGTTTCTGGACATGCCCAACACCAGACCCCCAACACTAACTGCGAAAGACCTAACTGAAAAAAGAAGCTTAGCATCTTATAAATCACACGTCAACTACGGATTCCACTTTGGCTCATCAGAATCCAACATCGAGGAGATAAAAAAAGCGCAAGGAGTAGCATCGACTAAAGTCTTCATGAACGAGTCAACTGGTCAGATGAAGATAGACGACGACCAAAAACTCGGGCAAATATTCGCAGCCTCGCGGATGGTGATGGCACACGCAGAAGCTGAGATGATGAGCAAAGCCGCAACACTCTCAAAAAAGACAGGTAAAAAACTGCACATAGCCCACGTCAGCACAAAAGAGGAAGTAGCGTGGCTTGAAGATAACAAGACAGATAACATAACGTGTGAGGTGACGCCCCACCACCTTTTCTTGCAGGCTGATGAAGGCAACCCCCTGATGTGGGTGAAGCCGACACTCAAGACAAAAGAAGACAACAGCGCACTGCTAAAAGCCGTTAATTCAGGGCTTATAGACACTTTAGGCAGCGACCACGCACCCCACTTAATCTCTGAAAAACTCGAGAAAACCACCTACGGCCTGCCAGGTGTTGAGACATTGCTTCCCCTGATGCTTGACGCAGTCAACAAGAAAAAAACAACACTCGAAACCGTTGTCAGACTGTGTTGCGAGAACCCCGCCAAAATATTTGGGATAAAAAACAAGGGCTTCATAAGGGAAGGATATGACGCGGACGTGGTGGTCGTCGACATGGAATGCGAGCAAACAGTTGACGAGAAAAAACTACACAGCAAATGCGGGTGGAGCCCATACACTGGGTGGAAACTTGCGGGCTGGCCGACAACAACAATAGTTGGCGGCGCGATAGTTTTTGCAGATGGAAAAGTAGACACTTCAGCCAGGGGGCGTGAAATATCATTTATAAAAATATAGCTTCATAGTTTTTTTATCGGCGGCATCTCAGGCATTTCACCTTCTGGTTTTTCCTTTTGGGTTATTTGTTTCAGGCAATATATCATCTTTGCTGTTGTCGAGCCTTCACCCTCTGCCCTTAGTGTTTCGATTTCGGCGAGTATCTTTTTCTTGTCCTCGTCTGTGAACTCCTGAGGGTGGCCGAGTTTTTTAAGGTAATAGTGCAGGTGGGCGAGGTGTCTTGCATTGCTGTCACCGTATCTGCCAGTGCCTCTGGGGGTATTATCATGTCTTAATTTGTCAAGGCCAGATATCAGGGTCTTAAGAGTATCTGGTGCGACATCATCAATTACCCCTAGTTCCTTGGCGTAGTGCGCGTTTTCG
>CAYXON010000197.1:0-2699 GCA_964467145.1 uncultured archaeon
TTTGAGCTCATTTTTGTGTCTTATGATTTGTTATAGCAGCCTTAAATCGGTTATTAGTTGGTCCCATGTGGGGTATTCTTCTACGACCGCGGGTGTGAGTCCCATATTCTTCAGTTCTTCGGCTATTTCCTCGATTATCCACGCCCCTGTGAGTATCCTCCCGTTTTTTGCATCTACCTCCAAGAGTTCATTTTCGAGCCCGTATTTTGACTTTATTTCTTTGGCGTGTTTTCGGAGTTTGTCAGCGTTTGATTTCGTCTGTTTTTCGGTTTTGGATTTTGTTTTTTTCCTGTATCCGTATGATGGTAGGGTGTTGGGAAGGTATGCTGCACCGCGTATTAGAAGTCCCTCCCCGGTTATTATGTCATATTCTTTGGCTGTGTTTTTCGCCCTTCTATTGAGCCTGTTTCTTAGCTGCACCTTGTCTTTTGTCTTTACCCTGCAGTAGTGCGCCCTCAGTTTTGTGTGGTCTCTTATGTATTTTAGGAGTTTGTCTGCTGTGTTGTCTGTTCCTTTTACTGCGAATGATATGTCGTCTTCTGGCGCGTATCCTCTTTTGAGCATCTGGGCCTCGTTTGTTTGGCTGACTTCAAGCTGGTTCAGGTTTATGAAAGACACTCCTAACTCATTTATTTTGTCTATGAATTTTTTGGTCTGCCGGGTTTTGCCGGGCATCACTGGTATCTCGCATCCCACGTCCCAGCTGTATTTGAGCGCTTCTTTGATGGGTGTGAGGTCTGCGTCTTGGTCGAGAAATCTTGGGTGGAACCGTATTTCGTCAAGACCTGCGTCATACAGTTTTTTGAGGGCTTTGGGTGTTGCGTGCTCGCAGCAGGTGTAGAGGTGTATGTGAAATTCTTTTCCGAATCTTTTCTTGAGAAGCTTTATGTGTTTTATCGTCCTGTCAAGTTTGCACAGTGGGTCACCTCCTGTTATTCCTGCACCTTCTGCTGACGATAGTTTCGCCTCATCGAGTATGTCCTGGTCTTTTTTGACCCACCATTCGTTTGCGACCACCACGTCCTTGTTTTTCTTCTCATCTGACAGCGGGCAGTACCAGCATTTTCTCGCGCACACGCCTGTTGTGAGAAGAACTAGTTTGGCGCCTTTGACGCAAAGTCTGCATCCCTTGGGCAAATGTCCGACCCTCCTTGAGTGGTGGGGTGTTTCGACGATTTGCTTCATCTATTTTTTCTCGTCGTCTTCGACCTTGTATTCTGCGTCAACCACGTTTTCATCGCCTTCTTTTTTGCCCTCTTCCTTTTTGCCGGATTCTTGTTTCTGTTGTTCTGCTTGGGCTTTGGCTGCGGCTTCCTGGTATATTTTGGTGAAGAGTTCCTGGCTGGCTTTGGACAGTTCCTCGCTTTCTTTTTTTATCTTTTCTGCGTCGTCCTTTCCGATTGCTTCCCTGAGGCTTTTTACCTTGTTTTCGAGGTCTTCCTTTTGTCTGGCGTCCACCTTGTCTCCGACATCTTTTAAGGCTTTTTCGACGCTGTATGCGAGTGTGTCTGCCTGGTTTTTGGCTTCGACGTTTTCCTTCTTTTTCTTGTCTTCTTCAGCGTGCTCATCAGCTTCTTTCTGCATCTTTTTTATGTCCGCGTCTGTGAGGCCGCTTTTCGCCTGTATAGTTATTTGTTGTTGTGTTCCTGTGGCGAGGTCTTTGGCTGACACGTTTAGTATGCCGTTGGCGTCTATCTTGAACGTCACCTCTATCTGGGGTATCCCGCGTGGCGCCGGGGGTATGCCGGTGAGTGAGAATCTGCCTAGGGATTTGTTGTCTTGAGCCATTCCTCTGTCTCCTTGCAGGACGTTTATCTCCACCTGCGGCTGGTTGTCTGATGCTGTTGAGAACACCTGTTTCTTTTCGGAAGGTATTGTGGTGTTGCGTTCAATCAGTTTTGTTAATACTCCCCCAAGTGTTTCTATCCCAAGGGATAGTGGTGTGACATCCAGTAGCAGCACGTCTTTGACGTCTCCTGCGAGCACTCCCGCCTGTATTGCCGCACCGACTGCGACTACCTCGTCTGGGTTGACTCCTTTGTGTGGGGTTTTGCCGAATAGTTTCTTGACTGCCTCAACGACTGCAGGCATCCTGGTTTGGCCTCCGACGAGTATGACCTCGTCTATCTCTTCGGTTTTTAGTTTCGCATCAGATAGCGCTTTTTTGCAGGGCTCTATCGTTGCTTCTATCAAGTCTGCAGTAAGCTGTTCGAGCTTCGCCCTTGAGAGTGTTATGTTCATGTGCAGGGGGCCTGAGGTTCCCTGGGTTATGAACGGGAGGTTTATGTCTGTCTGGGTCGTGGATGATAGCTCCATCTTAGCTTTTTCGGCTGCGTCTTTGAGCCTTTGGCGGGTCATTTTGTCTTCTCTTAGGTCTACCCCGTTTTCTTTTTTGAACTCCTCTGCGAGCCAGTCTATTATCTTCAGGTCAAAGTCGTCGCCTCCCAGGTGGGTGTTCCCGTTTGTTGATTTTACCTCGAATACGCCGTCGCCGACCTCTAGTATGCTTATGTCGAATGTTCCTCCCCCTAAGTCGTAGACTGCTATTTTCTCCTCGGTTTTTCTGTCCAGTCCGTATGCGAGGGCTGCAGCGGTTGGTGCGTTGATTATTCTCATGACCTCAAGTCCTGCGATTTTGCCCGCGTCTTTTGTGGCTTGTCTGTGGCTGTCGTTGAAGTATGCTGGGACTGTGATTACTG
>CAYXON010000198.1:0-2694 GCA_964467145.1 uncultured archaeon
CCAAGGCCTGCCTCAAGTCCGTTGAATCCTGCGAGCATGTTTGTCGCGTTTGATGCGCCGGTTATTGCAAGAGGTATCAGAAGCAGTGGGTAGAGTATTCCAAAATCTAGTGTGCCAAGCAGTGGCAGATCCATTGATGTCACACCTGCTTTGACTGCAACAAGCGGGAGTGCCGCAAAAACTGGGAGTAGCGCCTTGACTTTCTGTGATATGAGAATTAGGTCATCTATGACGCCGATTAATGCCATGATGAGTATGGTTGAAAGACATGCGAGAACCAGGGTTAAGTCCATCTCAACATCTATTATGTGAAATGTAGTTAGCGCGATGGAAAGCATTACCCCAACTAGGAATCCACCTATTATCGGCAGGCCACCCATCTCAGGGATTTGTTTTTCACCTGATTTGTTCATGTCTTTTCCTGTTATTCCGGCTTTTTCAAGCCTTGACAAGAACCACGGCACAGTAAGGTATGTGAAGATGTACGAGACCGCAAGAACCGAGATTAAACCTATCATTTTAAGGAAGTGACAAAAGATATTACTGATTATGAGTATATAATAATCCTAAGATGATTCTGAAGACTACAAGGGAGCTTATGGCGCTTGCTTTGGACAAATGTAGGGAGGGTGTGGACGGGGGTCAGACGCCTTTTGGGGCGGTCGTTGCAAGAAGGGTTGATGGTGGGTTTGAGGTTTTATCAGCGGCACATAACAGCGTATTCGCTGACACTGACATAACAGCCCACGCCGAGGTTAACGCAATAAGGGCGGCTTGCAAGAAGACTGGATCTGTTAAGCTCACAGACTGTGTTATCGCCTCAACGACTGAGCCGTGTCCGATGTGTTTTTCCGCAATTCATTGGGCTGGTATTGGGGAGATATTTTATGGCGCGAACATCGCGGACGCCGCGGCCGCTGGCTTTAGGGAGCTTAACATAGCTAATGAGAGTATGTGCCGCCTGGGTGGCGCTGAAATAAGGGTCACAGGCGGGGTTTTGAAGGATGAGTGCGTGGAGCTTTTCAGCTATTGGGGCGGAAAGGGTCGTGTTAGGACTTATTGAGGGAATCGACAAGCATTTTATAATATACTCTGTAATAATGAACCTATTACCTACGCGGCCGTAGTGTAGTCTGGTTATCACTCGAGGTTGCCAATCTTGCGACTCGGGTTCGAATCCCGACGGCCGCAATTTCTTCTCACCTCAGTTAACAAATTAGTATCAATTCCGGTGTCGGGATATGCGAGCTTTACGCGAGCAAAAATCCCGACGGCCGCAATTATTTTTTTTGAGGATTTAGTTTTGTTGTCCGGTTAGTATGTCTTTGACTGTGCATTTTAGTCTCTCGTATTTTTCGCGTTTGGCTATTGCGACTCTTCTGTGTCCGTCGTCTGATACGTAGTATCTGCCGTTTACATGGAGTAGTTCTATGGGCCTTGAGGGTGCGAGCTCATCGAGTCTTTTCCCTTCTGCCACAGCATCTTCGAGCATCCTCCATTTGTCGTCTTTTCGCACTGGCGTCCAGTCGCTGAGATATTCTGTGGGTCTTGTGGCTGAGCCGACTATTTTTCTGACTTCGACTTCTGTTGTGTATTCCGGCGATTGTGGGTGATTCATCCACCCAGACAAGTCTGTGTTAAGTGAGTGTATGTTTTTTGTCGTGGCAGCGCTCATTAGAAGGTCTCTCAGTTCTTCTTGAGGGGTTTTCTTTCGGGTTCTGCCCCATGTATGGGGGTTGAATATTTTCATCTTTGCAGTAGGTTGTTTAGTCTGTGGTATTGTGGGTTTCTTGGTTTGAGAAATTCTGTTATCTTGTGTCCGAGACCTTGTTCAAACGCCTCCATTTCCTGTCTTGTCCGCATTATTCTTGTCATTGCGTCCCAGACGCCAGCAGATGAGAATATGTGTTCCAGGTGTTCATACGGCGTCATTGTGGGTTCATATTCTGCGTATGCGAGCGCTATCAGAAGTTCACCGTCTTTGTGGCGGTATTTGGAAAGGTCGCATAGTCCCTCAATATATATGCGGTTTTCGGCTGCAGTCCTTATCCGTTGTCCGTATGATTTCATGAGGTTGTCTACTGTCGTGTAGTCGCCGGTTTTTTGCGCGTTTTCCCTTTCCTGCGCCACTATTTTCGGGAAAAAATCCTGCACGTGCTCTTCTGCTATTAGTACGTTTCCGTTTTGGTCTTTTATAAGACCTAGTAGGAGCGGTCGGTTTCCTCCTTTTACTAGGGCGACATACATGTCGTGGGCTCGTGCGACTGAGATGTCGTATTTGAGTGGGTTCGATGAGGGTAGGTACCCCCAACTGAGTAGAGCGTGCGGGAGCACCTTGAATACTTTTGTGCTGAAGTCGTTGCGGGACATTGGGTTGGGGGTTATGTCGTCTATGGAGTCTATATCGTATTCGAGGATTGTTGATTTAACGAGATTTTTACCATAGTGTCGTTCAGATACTGTGTGTGGAGGTAGCCGGGCCTCAAAGCTTGTCCTAAGTCTTGCGAATTGACGCAGTTTCTCGTCTGTGAAAGTTCCTACAGGATAAAGCGTCTTTTCCCTGTTGATTAGTAGTGGGTCAAGGGCTGGTAGTGACATTAGCTCTGGAATCTGGAGGGGTGTCGTTTTGGTTTTTGATGTTGTTAGTTCGGTTGTTGTCATCTTCTGTCTGGTAGTTGCCTCATGCGTTCCCTG
>CAYXON010000199.1:0-2690 GCA_964467145.1 uncultured archaeon
GCAACTGAGATTACACTTGTTGGTTGGTATTAATTGAGTGTGGAATGGTATTATCCTGTGTTTGTCCCTCACCTCAGACAGCAGTCCCTGGTTGAGTATCATCTTCAGGGGTAGTGTGTTGGCTGATAGGTAGGATATGTTTTTTTCTTCCATCATTAGATTGGATGAAATATGAGTATTTACATGAAATAAATGTGAGATTAAAGGGCGTAGTGGATGGTTTGGTTTATGAATTTATTCTCTTGCGAAAACTTAGAGTATCCGACAGGATATAAGGGGGTAGATGCATTATTTTTGAGGGATAATTAGGATGATGTTCGAATTACTTGGTTTGTTGTTTTTGTATTTTATTCCAGGATACCTTGTCTGTCGCAGAATCCTAAAATGTGGGGGCGGCCTCGAGGCAGGTGTTTTAGGAGTTGGCTTCAGCATACTATTGAACATACTATTCGGGGCTTTTCTTGCTCTTTTCAGCCTCTTGGACGGCGTGAACCTCTTGTTTTTGGACATACTGTTCTGCTCATTGTTTGTACTGTTCTTTAGCAAGGGATTATTTGGCGGTTCGCCGGTTCTGTTGCGAGGCGATAAATTGGTGTTGACTGCGAACGCCGAGGCTTTAAAGCGATTTTTTTCAGTCTTGGCAGTGTGTGTCTTCATTTTTGCGTTGGTTGTTGACGTTCACCTGAGCTACGACCACATTTATCAGAACCCCTTCGACGTTAGGGGCAACTACGTCACAGACGAGGGCAGGCGTTTTGAGCTTCCTCTTCACGCTGATGAGTGGAGCCACATAGCGCAGGCGAGATACATCATGGAGACTGGCGGCTTTGTGACTGTGAACCCGTATGTGGAGTCGCTTGAAAGATATAACGTGAACCTTGAACAGGGGTTTCACATATTTTTGGCTGAACACTTCATGTTGAGCGGGTGGGACCCAGTCCTGGACTACAAGTATTTGCCTGCGCTTTTCGCGTTGATAACCGCGCTTTTCATATACGTGTTTGTTAGGGGTGAGGTAAACCATTTTGCGGGCGTCTTGTCGATGCTTTTTTTCGCCACATTAAAGAGCAACGTGAACATACTGGGGATATGGTATTTTGTCCCTTTCACATTCAGTCTTTTTCTCCTTTTCATGTTCATGCATCTTTTGAGGGGAAACACTAACCGGGTTCTGCTAGGCTGTGTCCTGGCGCTTTCATCGTTCATCTATCCTCCAGCAGCTATTTTGATGTGTTTTGTCTGGGGGGCTCAGGAGATTGAGGCAATAAAGGATGTCAGGATTGTACTGGGTCTGTTAGGTCTTGCGATTGTTGTCACGTTCATCGTTCTTTCATTAAGCGGGACTATAGCAGACCTTATAGTATTCCATCTCTCTGACGACTGGAAGGTTATGAAGCCGATAGAGTATAATATCCCGTATTTCATGGGCCTTGCGGGTTTCGCTTTCGCGTGCGTTGGCGCATATTATGTGCTGAAAAATCGTGTTAGCAGGGTTGTTCTTATTGCGCCACTGCTTCCGCTCATGAACATAATTTTGAGGAGGTTATTTGAGACTACGTTCCTTCTGCCGTATCTTAGGTCAGTCTACTACCTAGTGGTGGCGCTTGCGCCTTTGGCGGGACTCGGCATTTATTTCACAATAAACTTCGTAAACAAGAAACTCAATGCACGCGGGCTAACATCCAAAGCCATCACAACAGTCATCCTATTGGCTGTTATGTATGCCTCATTCACAAGCTACTACGACATCATGGCTCAAGTGGGGATATCAGACAATGAACCTAAGGCGTTGGTTATGATGTACCCAGTTGACGAGAATGGATATGCAACACTCAAATTCATATCAGACAACTATGGGGGCGGACACACAGTACTAGCCAACGACCTGCTGTCGTTTGGGGTGTATCCTGTCAGCGGCAACCACATCGTGGAGATTCAGTGGGCGAACCTCGCAACCACTAGAAAAAACGCCTACATGAACTTCCTTAGAAGCAACTGCGACGTGAAAAAAACAATGCTCGGAAAATCAATAGACTTGGTGGTGACCGAATGGACGCAACAATGCAGCTTCCTAAAACAAGTATACGAAAAACCACCATACAAGGTATACGAGGTAGTTAGGAACTAGCTGCCAGGTCTACAAAATCCATGGCAGGGCACAACCTTTTTAGATGAATAACTATGTATTCAAGCTTTTATGTCATGTTGTTATATCACTTAACTGTTAAATTTTTTAACTAAATTGTGTCTGGTGATTTGAAATGGCTGCGCCTAGGATGGACGTGATAGTGGATGACCTCATGCTGTTATTTCCGATTTTCCGGAAGAAGCTGATGAAGGGAGGCTATGACAGACTGGGCAAAAGAAAGCCATCAGCACACGAATGCCCAATATTGGGGATGCTCATAAGCTCCGGACCGCTGCCAATGTCACAAATTGGAAGACGACTAATGATATCAAAGCCGAACATGACAAGCATAATAAACAACCTCATCAGGGAAGGGAAAGTCGAAAGGCTGCCTGAGGAAACCGACCGCCGAATCATAAGAATCTCAATCACAAAAAAAGGCAGGGGGTTCATGCAACACTACAAGAAGGCTATGGGGGACGTTATTAAGACTAACCTATCCCAGCTTAGTGAGCAGGATCTTGAGCGTCTGTATCACGCGCTTGAGGAGATGAAAGACATA
>CAYXON010000200.1:0-2640 GCA_964467145.1 uncultured archaeon
CATCTCCCCCTACTATGATGTCGAACCTATCTCTTATCCCGACTGTGTCGAGTGTGAGTATCATAAGCTCCCTCGGGGTGTTTGTCACAATCGCCTTTTTTATTCCTCTTTTGTCGAGGTAGTCTAGGATTTTTTTGGTGTCATCAAACAGCCTAACGCTTTTGATGTGCTCTGGAAATATCTTATCGTACATCGCGACGAGCTTTTTCGGCGTTAGCTTCGGGAAGAATATTCTGACATCATCTTCTGTGCTTTGGCCGAGTATGTCACTGCAGAAAAATTCATAAGACACTGGAGCTGAGCCCTGGCTTTTTAGGACATCATTAAATGTCGCATGCCATGCCGGGATGCTGTCAACGACCGTACCGTCCATGTCAAAAAGCACAAGCTTCAGGGTCATAGAAGAAAGAAAAGGGAGAGAGGATATATATCTAAGCGTCTGCCGCGTGGTAGCTCGTCCTTGCAAGTGGTGAGGCGACGACTTTTTTGAAGCCTTTTGTTTTGGCTATTTTCCCGTATTTTTTGAATGTTTCGGGGCTGATGTATTCTGTGACTGGCACCTGTTTTAGTGTGGGCTGCAGATATTGTCCCATCACAAGCTGGTCACATCCTACGCCCCTCAAATCATCCATTACCTGAAATAATTCGTCTGCGGTTTCGCCGAGCCCGAGCATGATAGAGGATTTCGTCAGAGTATCTGGCGAAAGCTCATTCACCTCTTTTAGTGTGTTTAGGCTTTTAGCGTAAGATGCCCGCACATCCCTTATCTTCTGCAAACTCTTAACGACTTCTATGTTGTGGGCGACAACATCAGCTCCTGCATTAACTACAGAAGCTAGTTCCTCTCCGATGTAGTCTGGTATCAGAACCTCAACCATGGCGCCTGTCTTCTTAACTGCCTTTATGCAGTCTGCGTAGTGTTGGGCTCCCTTGTCAGGTAGGTCGTCTCTGTCAACTGAGGTTATGACAACATATTTTAGTTTGAGTTGATTGACTGCATCAGCGAGTCTTGCAGGTTCGGTGTCGTCGACTGCCTCACCATGTGCTGATGTTTTGACTGCGCAGAATCTACAGTTTCTAGTGCATGTGTCGCCAAGTATCATGAAAGTTGCGGTCCCCGTCCCCCAGCATTCGCCTTTGTTGGGGCATCGTGCCTCATCGCATACTGTGTGCAGACCGCAGCTTCTTAGGGTGTCGCTTACGTGCTTGAATTCGTTGTCGCCGCCAAGTCGCACCTTTAGCCAGTCTGGTTTTCTAGGCATATTCCAGAAATAGAATCTCGTGTTTATATTTGGTCAAGCATACGATGTTGTCTTCTTTCCTCTCCACGTCTTCTCCTGTACTCTTCGAGGTATCTAGCCCTTAGGTTTGGTTCAGGGGCCTTTTCCACAGGCACCATGCCCTCATCTTTCACAGGGAGTTCGGTTATCTCCCATCGCCTTAGTGTTTGCCTAAGCTGGGTCTTAGTCCTAATATATGGTATGTCATCTTTAATCCTCACATCCGGCCCGTAGCCAGTTCCACCTAGTAATATGTCCTGTTGGAACTCTATATTTCTCATATCCCACTTCATTGTGCTCCTGTTGAATGGTACGCCTACCCTAACTAGCTCGTTCATCAACCCTATATCCACCTCGCCCTCACCACTTGCAGATGATAGCGCATTCAAGGATTCGTTGAGCATGCCCCTTAGTTGCGCGTAATCAAGTGTCTGAAGCACTGCGGCATAATCCTGTGGCACATGCATGGATTTGTCAAGTTCATCAAGCACCCTCAACCTCGCGACATCAGTGTTTTGCGAGCTAATGAGTCTTTCTAATTTGTCGCTGAATGATACTCTCCCAATCAACCAGTCGTTTGATAACATGGGGAGGAACGTTCTGTGTTTCTGTAGCGATTGCTCAAATTTTCCCCTGATTAAACCCGCTCCTACATCATCATCTCTCTCAGGCAGGAGTGTGTCCTCTATGGGGGCGTGGGCATCAATGTATCCGATATCCCTTTTCATCTGGGCAATATCCTCAGTTGACCATCTTCTCGTGGACTGTGAGAACTCAACACCGATTAAGAGTAGATCCCTCATCTTCTCAGTTGGCAGATTGCCATCCTGCCTCGCACTTTGGAGTGCGTCAAGCGTGGCGTCCAACAGTCCAAGATGCTGCGAGCACGCAATCGTCTTAAGCACGACCACGTACTCCATTTGGTCCTGTTCAGAAAGCCTAAGCTGCGACAGTATCATCCTCCTCTGACTATCGTCTTCTGCAAGGTTCATTACTCCCTCAAAGACTTGCCCAGGCGACTGCCTGCCGAATATCATATCTCTGCCAATAGAATGTATGTACTCCCTAGATCTCTGCTCTGCAGGGCTAACTTCCCTCAGGCTCGGAAGCTGGGGCTGCTCAGGTGGATGCGGTCTGCCCCCATCATCGCCCAAATTCAGCTCACGGCCTGTCACAATAGATTTTCGGAACTACCCGGATAAATACCCTTTATTTTGGCTAATGCCCCCCTATAATTAAGCAATGACAATGAAGACCCTAAAGGGTAAGCCGCTCCTGGCAGCCCCTGAAGCTGAGGGGTTCAGGTGGCTTGAGGTTACTGAACCAGATATCAAAGCCATGGATGAGGCATTGGGCAAGT
>CAYXON010000201.1:0-2618 GCA_964467145.1 uncultured archaeon
GGTTTAGCACCGCTATTATTCTACCTTTGCCTTCGACGTATGGTTTGTCTGTTTTTTTGGTTTTGTAGTCCATGAACCATGGTTTTCTCACTTTTGCGTATCCTCTTTTTGATAGTCTGTTGAGGATTTCAAGGACTAGTTTCTTGTTTTGTGTTCCCAGGATTTTGCATAGTTTTCCCAGGCTCAGCTCTTTATCTCCTAACTGAGATAGTATGCTGTGTTCAGACAACATGGTAATCATGTATTTGTCGGTATCCCATATTAATGCTTCTTACTGGCTTGGGAGTGTGTAATCGCCGTTTAGCTGTGGGGTGAGCCAGACGTTGTCTTTGCGGTTTATTTCGCCCTCAAGTGATATTGCTGTCAGGCTCATTACCCCTGTGTATTCCTGCTCTGGCATTAGGACTTCGGTTTCTACGTATGCTGTGAGGTCGCCGATTTTTTCAACTGTTATTGACCCGTTTCTTTCCTGTCCTGATATGCTGTTGTTTCCGACTGAGATTATTATTTTCGCGTCTGTGAAATTCAGGGTTATGTTTGATAATCTGGTCCTAGATAGTGTGTATTCGCTGTAGTGGCCGCCGTTCGGGAAGCTTGCGTTGACTATTACTATGAGGTCGCCTGAGGTGAGTTCCTCTGGCGTGTTGACGTAGTTTTTGTCTGATGAAATGTATATCGAGTACCCGTCAACGCCGACTGCGTCTCCGGAGGCGTTGTAGACGCGTATGCTGTTTTTAGCGTATGTTGGGTAGTCGTAGACCATGTGTGTTGGCAGGATTATGAATTTCGGGTCTGTGGCGTCGATTTTTATGGCTGTATTGAGTGTGTTGCTGTATTCTCCCTCAAGGTAAGTCTTGTATTCGTTCAGGATATCTGGGGTCTTGGGGCTTGGGAATGTGTCCTTGAACATTATTGTCCTTGCGCCAGGTTCTCCCCCCACCTCGGCGGTTACTCCCACTATTTCTTTGATGTCTGATGTTATGTCTGAGTATATGCCTCTTACTTTCTCAGATGATATGTCTGAGTCCATGCTTAACTTCTGGTAGAATCCCGCCAGGCTGACAAGTGTTGACATGAGCATCACCGTCATTATGGAGAATATTATTCCTTTTTTCATTTGAACCAAGACCTCATCTGAGCAGTGTATATTTTAGAGTTTTGTATGAAGTTTCTTCTTGTTACGGTGTATTCCATGCTTTGCGCGCATCCGGTGTTTGTTGAAAACACTATGTGTTTTGTCTGGTTTGTTATGTCAATGCTTAGGCAGAGTTGTGGGGGTGTCGCAGCCTTTATGAGTTCTATGCCTGATGTGTCTCCGTCGACTGCCTTGTGCAGTGCTTTTCTGTTGTCTGCGACTGTCAGCAGGTCTGTTGAGATCTCGTAGAGGTATTCGTCTTTGTTTGGTTTGGGTTCTGCTATCATGTACATTACTGTTGACATTATCACTATCGCCATTGCGAGCGCCACCGTCGAGTCTATTGTGAAAATCCCTGTCATCTTTACATGTTCATGAATGTTGTTTCGTCGTAGTATAGTGTGAGTTTCAGCTCAACTAATGTGTCGTTTAGTAGCGCGTATCTTGTGGCTGATACTCTTGTGCCTTGGGTTGGTGTGCCTGCCTCGTATAATATTGTCTTGTCTGGGGATTCTAGGTCCTTTATTGTCAGGTAGAATTCCTCTTTGCTAAGCCCTATCATCTGCTTCATCTGTTCGTACTCTATTGACGAGAGTCTTTCAAGTCTTTCTGTGTCGAGTACGTTATCGTCTTTTGCTAACCCTATGGTGTTGACTGTCTGCGCGTTTATGTCCTGTTTTTCATGCCAGTCCACTGGGTCTCCTGGGGTTTTGACAAGCATCTCAGCTGCATTGAGGAGTTTGTTGTCTACGTCTTTTTTGCTGTTAAACTTGTTTATCTGCAGTATTGTGGTGTTCCAGACCTCCATCGCGGACATCATTATGAACACTATTATCATGCTGGCGACTATCAAATCCAGCCCGGATATCTGGCCTTTAGACCTCATCTTTGAAGTATATTGTTCCTCCATTGTTTGTTATCCTTATTTTGCCGGTGTTTAGCCCCATCATTTCTGTGTTGTTTATTGAAGCTGGCAGTATCATTTTGGAGTATCGTCTGTGGCTTGCGTATGTGTAGTTCAGAAGTATTGAGCGCGGGTAAGCCCACATCTGGTATCTTATCCCCCCAGTCATCGTCGCAGGGAGTGTGTGCTGTATTGTCGCGTTGTTTCCTGCAAGGTAAATCGAGTTGATATCTCTTGCGAGCTCCTCAAGGATTGAGTCTGCCCCTTGCCGGACCATTATCTCGTTTGCGAGGTTCTGCTGGTTTATTGTGGCGTTTGCCACGAGTGTCATAAGGACTAAGGCCATCCCCAGTGATATCATAAAATCTATTGTTGCTTGGGCTTTCATGTTGTCCTCATGGTGCGCAGCAGCATGTGTCTGCGTTATTGCCGCCTGTGCAGTAGACATCGCCGCCTGACATGTATGTTTCTCCATTACTACCGCATGCACCGCTGTTTTTCCTGCATGTGCCATCGCTATAACCGTTTACTACGCAATATTGGCTGCATGTCGATGGTTGAGTCGTCGTAGTCGTCGTT
>CAYXON010000202.1:0-2610 GCA_964467145.1 uncultured archaeon
AGCCGTCAACAAGTATTTGTTTGTCTATCTGGTCGCATATGCTTGTGTCGCCCAGGTTTATGCCTATGCCGTGGTAGCATGGGTCTGCGTAGACCGGCTCAAGGATAGCGCATATTTCCATGTCGTTTAATTCCCCTGCGACATCGAGCATGCACCAGTTTCTGTCGTTTTTGTCGTCTATACTATTGCAGGTGTCAATCTCTTTTTTTGATATTGCAATGTTTCTGTAGCATGAGTTTCTACTTCTCTGGTCCTTGATTAACCCGCATACGTGCGTGTCGTTTAAGGATATTCCAACGTCTCTGACACACCTTTGTCTAGTTATCTCATCTGGTATGTGTCCGCAGACGCTGATGTTTCCGAGTTCTGTAGCTATGTTTTTGACGCAGAAGTCGGCTTCCCCAAGTCCTGTCTTGGTTTTGCAGGATGATATGTCGTCAAGACCTAGTTTTTTCTGGGTTCCTACATTTTTGTCGTCTTCCAAACACCCGCACAATAAGATTGCGAGAACCAATATAGTGTATGCCTTCATTGACTAATTTATTAGAAGGCGTCTTTAAAGGTATTTGACCTGAATATATAACGTATGTCATTTATTGTCGTTTACGTAACCCATGAGAACGAGGTTAAGGCCGGGAAAATAGTTGACTTGCTCTTGAAAAAAAGGCTTATAGCGTGCGCCAACACATTCCCTATAAAATCATCTTATTGGTGGTGTGATAATCTCAAATCAGGCGGTGAGGTAGTGTCTCTTTTGAAGACAAAACCTCAGCTTTGGGGGGCGGTCAAAAAGGAGGTTGAGGCAAACCACCCATATGATGTGCCCTGTATCATGAAGTTTGAGGTGGAAGCCAACAAGGAATATGAACAATGGGTATTCAGTCAGACGGCGTCTGAGTGAGTAGCTTACTTCTTTTCTTTGGTTGTCTTTGAGTATATCATTAGCGTGTGGCTTTCAGGTTTTAGGGTTATCAGGTGTGTCTCGCTGCAGTGTGGGCAGGTTAGTTCGTACTTTTCGGATTTTATGTCAGCGTCGTGGGTGAATTCCCCCTCGCATTTTCCGCATCTTAACACCATATTCTTGTAATATGCTGATATCGTTGATTTCTTGTCGGAATCTTCGCGTTTTGTTTTTTCCCCTTCTTTTTTGCTGAACATATTGGACTGTAGGTTCAGGCTTAGTTCATACTCTATGCCTTTGGCGTTTTTGTCCGTCTTTACGGTGTTTTTTGACTTCTTTACATTCTTGGCGTTTGAGCTGCTTTTTTTCATGGCATTAACATTTGTTTTTTTAGGGGTTAATTTTTTCATCCTACATCCTCCTCAGTGATGATCCGCCGCCTTTATCTTTTCTGTCTTGGAAGCTGCTTCCGCCTTCGTATCTCCTCTGCGGTGGTCGGCTTCTTGAGTTTGATTCAAAGGATATTATGAAGCTGCTGAATCCCTCAGACAGTGCCGCGATTATGTTTTTGAGCTGGGTGAATACTCCCCTGGTGTATGCGTAGTATGCGACAAGGATTGTGAATAAGCCAATAAGCACTACAGTTATCGCGAATACTCCCACTCCGCCGTAGACTATTATGTTCTCGTCCCGTTCAGACGATTTCATAAGGTTTGTGACGTTGTCTATGTGTATTAGAAGTGTTGTGTCGTTTAGGAGATGGTATGTTTCAGTCGCGTTTTGGATTGCTATTGTCGCGTTTTCGAAGTCTCTTATGCTGTAGTTTGAGTAGGCTGCCTCTATGTGTCTTTCGAATTCGAGGTATGCTTCGGCTTTGTATGATATCTGGTTCGCATCGCGCGCTAAAACCTCGTTTCCGAGGAAATTATATGCTGACTTGGCTTTTTCCGCGTATTTGCTCGCGTTCAGATAGTCCCCTTCATCTAACAGCTTTTTGGAGAGGTTAAGGTTGGCTTCCGCAGTCGGTATGGCGCCGGCCTTGTCCTTAAGGCTTGTGAGTTCGCTTATTGATGTTGTGTCACTCACCTGCCTGAATGCCTCTATCCCTTTTTCAGCCTGTTTCTCAGCTTCGTCGTATTCTCCTATGCTGAAGTAGTATTGTGTAAGGTTGTAGTATAATCTGCCGTTGGCGTAGTTTCTTGCCTTTTCCACGAGCCTGTTTGCTTTTTTTATGTCCTCATCTTTTCCAAGGCTTAGGTATGTGTCTGCGGCGTTTTGGGCGTAGTAGGACGTCAGGTTATAGTCTTTTTTGGCGTATTCCTCCTCAGCTTTTTTGAAGTAGTTGTCTGCGCTAACCTGCTGTATGTATGGTTTGGTTTCGACAGCCCTTACGTAGTGGTCTTTGCTGCCGAATGCGATTTCAGGGTATCCGTCGCCGGTTATGTCTGCGACGTCAAGTGCGGTTAATACTCCGAAGTTGTCTGTCTTGTACACGAGTCCTCCCTTGTCGTCTAAGACCCTCATAGAGTTTGAGGCTATTATGACCTCTGATTTTCCGTCGCCTCCGAAGTCGTAGAGTAGTATATCATTTGTCACAGCTGATGAGTACTTCCACATGAGGCTCCCGTCATTTTTGAGGATGTAGGCTCTTGCAGAAGCGACTGCAACATCTTCTTGTCCGTCTCCGTCAACGTCGCCGCAGTCTATCG
>CAYXON010000203.1:0-2550 GCA_964467145.1 uncultured archaeon
TATGAGAAGGCTAAAAAACTCGCAGGCGAATATAACATCAAGATAGAAAGACACGGAAAAAACAGGGGATACGGGGGAGCCCAGAAAACAGGGTTTAACCGCGCACTCAAAGACGGCGCAGAAGTCGTGGTGCTTTTACACAGCGACGGACAATACGCGCCAGAGATGATAGAAGACATGTGGAACCCAGTACTAGATGGTGATGCAGATGTTGTCGGAGGCTCTAGGATGCTCGGCGGCAAAGCCCTTGAAGGCGGGATGCCGCTGACCAAATATCTCGGCAACCGTTTCCTGACAATTATTGAGAACCTCGTATTAGGACTTAAGATGGGCACATACCACTCAGGGTACAAAGTCTACAGCAGAAAAGCGCTTGATGAGATACCGTTCAACAACTACAGCAACAAGTTCACATTCGACAACGAGATGCTCATGGGTTCAAGCAGGGTGAAACTCAAGGTTGTTGAGGTTCCGATACCGACAAGATATGCGGACGAAAAAAGCTACCTGAACTCAATCACCTACGGGATAGACACCCTGCTTCTGATATTCAAATACATCCGAGGCGGAATCTAAACCGCATCAGCCTTGTCTTTTAGTATAAGGTAGACGCACGCATACTCGGGGAGAACGATCTCCTGCCCCACCGTGTATGGGCCCCAGCGATTTTCCATCAGGTCGAAGCCGCTGACATCTTTTGTGAGCCTGATTTTCGCGTCCTCGCCCCTGAATGCAACTGCCTCAGTTAGCGGGTTGAAGCTTTCAATACGTTTCACAGTCTTTGCTAAAAGTCCGCTTCCGCCGTGTATTGTGTCAGGCAGACGTATGAGCCTGGATATGTCCGCTGTGACCTGCTTGTCGTCGTCTGTGACCTTTACAGCCCGTTTCTGAATCTGTTTTTTCACGTTCGGACGCAGGTCATCCCAAAATGCATTCCACCTGCCGGCTCGAAGGTGCTTGAGGTTTTTCTCCCTGCCTGCGACAATCTTTTCCGCAGTCTTCGCGCCTATGCCGTCAATATTCTCAAGCTCCTCCCGCGGCATCTTGAGTATCTCCTCGACTGCGTCATATATCCTTTTGGCCCAGCCCCTGCTATCTGGGGTTGGCCCCAGCCATTTTCCGCCGACCCCCACTTGCCTGCCGTGGCTGTACTTCAATCCGGGGTTGCCGTCTTCAAACCGCATGAACTTTTCAACATCAACGTCAGCACCGGATATGTACTCTATTATTTGCCTTCTAGATTCCGCGGAGAGGCTTCTGACATCCTCTGAGAACACGTGTATGTGATATCCTTTGCTACCTGAGAAGTTGACTCGTATGTCTGATTTCAAAAACCCGAAGTCGTCGCCCAAAAAGTCAAGTATGTTCAACGCCTCATCTTTGACTTGTGTGAGCTTTTCAGCGTTGAGGTAATCCATCTGTTTGTCAAGGTCGAATATCAAATCAGCACCCAGCCAGTTCTTAGACTGCATGGGCTGCTCGGGGAACTCGTAGTACGCTGCGGAATATGATATGTAGTAGGGGGCTTCGGTTCTGAGGTACTGATTAAGTTTCTTATCGGTTGAGAAGCTTTTATGCCTGAACTTTATCTTGTCGTCAAGGGTTCCGACTCCGAACTCCCGCCTGTGTATCTCAGAGGGTCCTGAGACCTCAGTGTCCCAGTAATATTTCTTGAACTTCTTTTTGAGCCAAACGCGACTGTCAGTCTCCATATCCCCTTACACCAATATAGACAGAGAACGAATATAACATTTCAAGGGTTAAAATTCGCGCCTTACCATGTCCTGCGAGCCCTCAAGCGCGTCAGGTACTTTGAAAACCCTGCCAGAGGGTATGTCATAGATGAGGGGTAGAATGTGGAAACGCCCACCCTCGACTGCCGCGTAGTCTTTCAGGTAATTAACCTTGAGAAAAGCCATTATCTCGGCTTTCTGGCGCCTGCAACCCTCTTCCACAATAAGCCGGTGGCGGTCTTCTTTTGAGGGTTTAAGCCCCATTTTTTTCAGGTATCTGTCGACTGCGTCCCGTGATTTCACACCCCCAAACGATTTCATGTGGGAGCTTATCTCAGGCTCGACTTTTGAATCCATTGACCTGTAACCTCCGCAGCTAGTGTGGTGCAGGACGATAATGTACTCTGGACGCAGGTGATTCATCGCGTAGATTAGCGCTGCCTTAGCCTCGTCGGAAAATAATCCGCCGACGTTTTTGGCTTCAAATATCGTGCCCGGCCTCATAAGGTCGAATATCTCATGGACGCTCACACGCGAGTCGCTGCAACTCAGGCAAAACACCTTCGGGTCCTGCCCTCCAGACAACCGCTTTCTCAAGTTTCTGAAATGCCGCAAATGCCTGTGCCATCCGCTTCTCAAAACCCGCAAATCCATTTTTCAAAACCTGTTCTGCGAAACCAGCAGAACATCCTCCTCAGTTATGAAATCAACACCGTGCCTCATGCACTCGTACCTGAGCTTGTTAACGTGAAGTGAGAGGGAGAACGCACCTGTTGAAAGTGCAGCCGCATCACCCAACACGTCAGCAAATGAGCCA
>CAYXON010000204.1:0-2528 GCA_964467145.1 uncultured archaeon
CGATTGAGGAGCGGCAAGCCGAAGCTTACAATGAACCGAAGGTCATGGAAAACATCGTCAAAGCAGGTCCAAACACAATCAGGCGCACCTTGATCATCTCAGGGAGCACGGCGAAACCGAATACCTCAGCCAAGCCTTGGAGGTCTTGAAAAAGAAGGGTGTTGGAATTCCTGCGGCTTCAGCTAAGTCATCATCTTGCGCGGGCGGGGGTTGTCCTGGTGTGAAATCCATGGATTTCACATCTAATGCATCCTCATCCTCTTCATCAGGTGATGTTCCGTCTGAGCTGCGGCAGTGGCCGGTTCAGCTGCATCTTGTTAACCCTAACGCATCATATTTTCAGGGTCGTGACGTGGTGTTGTCTGCGGATTGTGTGGCGTACGCGCTTGGCGACTTTCACCAGAAGTTTTTGGCTGGCAGAAGCCTGGCGATTGCGTGCCCGAAACTTGATTCCAGTCAGGAGATTTACTCTGAGAAGATTGTGTCGTGGATTGACGACGCTAAAATCAACACCTTGACTGTTGTGACTATGGAGGTCCCGTGTTGCGGCGGACTTTTAGCTATTGCAAAAGAAGCTGCGTCTAAGGCGAAGCGTAAGATTCCCATAAAGCACGTGGTTGTGAGCGTCCGCGGCGAGGTTTTGTCCGAGGACTGGATTTAGTCGTTTGTCTGGGTGCTGGGTTTTTAGATTATTTTTCCGCAGCGGTGGTTTTCGGGGTGTATGTGTGCTGGGCAGTATTTGTGCCCGCACTGTTTGCATTCGGTAAGCGATAGTGTGTTGCCGCAGCTTCGGCATCCGCTGGTGTGTTTTTTGACCTGTTTTCTGCCGAAACCCAGTATCATGAGCGCGACTTTCACGATTGCGAGAACGACTATGACTGCGAGTATGTTGCCTGCTGTGACATAAGGGGCGATGGGGTCGAGGACCGGAGATAACTTGTCCAAAAACGACCCAGCAATATCCAATAATGGGCTGAGAAGCTTAGTTAACCAGTTCCGGAAACCCTCACTGATGATACAGATTATCGCCAGAAAACCAACCCCACCCAAAACAAAATCACGATCAGACATAGACCATAACAAATAAGGACTTAGGGGCTAAAATATAACTAATATTTCCCCCTCATTGGGATTTCTTTTTATTGAATAGCTGCTCTGCAGGGCATCCAATCTCTTTTTGTCTGCAATATTTACATGCTAAAGAGCCTCTGACAAAAGCATTTCCTGCAGAGACAAGAATTATCAGTGATGCGATAGCTGCTAAAATCAACCAATCAAAGTTTGATATCAAAAGTACTATGCCTGCGATTATGGGGATTGCTGAAACTAGAAAATCAGGGACTATGTCCTTCCAGATGATTCTTCTTTTGATGAATCCCCCTAGGTTGCCTTTTTTGAAAAGTAACGAACTTATTTTTCCCTTGCCAAAGGCACAGAATTTCCCGAAGTAATAACAGTTAACGCAACTTCTTCGCATAAGTCGTACCTCAAGCCATAAGACATAAAACAAATACGCAACCAACCAGATGATTCCTATTTGAGAAATAATGTATGCGCCTATAACATAAATCAAAAACGAAACAAGATTAGATGTGAATATGATGCAACCAGGATACTCTTCAAAACTCTTCGACCCCTCCATAATAACATCTTAGGTTATCTGATATAAATTCCCGATTTAATGGTTATGGGTTATTTTTGTTGGTTTGTTTTGCAGCATTTGCAGATTAGTGTGTTGACTGCGATTTCGTCGTTTTGATTTAGTATGTGGTCTGCTGTGGTTTTGATGTTTTGTTGGTAGTCTGGGCCGAGGTTTTGGTTTGAGCCGCGTTTTTTGCTGAGGTACTGCGACACCGCCGAAGAGGTTACCCCGAGTTTTTCAGCAGCGTCCTTCTGGCTGAGGCCCCGGCTAACCAGTTCCCTCGCCAAATCAGCCCGGATAGCTGGAAGCACATACCAGAGCGCCTGCTCACACGGCAACTTCATAACAAACTATTAACAATCGTTAACTATATATACTTGTTGTGCGTATACCTAAACCTCAACTATGACAGTACAAACGCCAAAACAGGAGACAGAATCATTTATCTGTCGGCAATTCCTCTGTAGAGCATAAGCTCTATACATCCTGGCTTATTTTTATTGAACATTACAAAAACCTATTACACATCAAAACCCCCAACACAATCGCAAAAAAAGGTGAACTAAAATGATACACGATAACATACTCTCAACAATCGGGAACACGCCGCATGTGCGGCTAAACAAGTTAACAGGATCTGAAGACGCGCAAGTGATAGCTAAGGTTGAGTCATTCAACCCAGGCTCATCAGTCAAAGACAGGATAGCCCTCAAAATGATTGAGGAGGCTGAGAAACAAGGGATACTCAAAAAAGACAGCATCATCGTGGAGCCAACGTCCGGCAACACCGGCATAGGGCTTGCGATGGTTGCGGCAGTCAAAGGCTACAAGGTAAAGCTGACGATGCCTGACACAATGAGCGCGGAACGCAGGAAAATACTCAGGG
>CAYXON010000205.1:0-2527 GCA_964467145.1 uncultured archaeon
AGACATAGGCTGGATAACTGGACATAGTTACATCGTATACGGCCCACTCAACGCAGGCGCCACAACCCTTATGTTCGAGGGAGTCCCGAACTACCCTGACAAGGACAGATTCTGGCAGGTGTGCGAGAAATTCAAGGTCAGCATATTCTACACAGCACCCACGGCGATAAGGGCGATAGCAAGCGCAGGTGATGAATATGTAGACAAGCACCCACTAAAGGACCTCAGGCTTCTTGGTTCAGTCTGTGAGCCGATAAACCCTGAAGCATGGATGTGGTACTACAACCACGTCGGAAAAGGCAGATGCCCAGTAGTCGACACATGGTGGCAGACAGAAACCGGAGGAATACTCATAACCCCATTGCCTGGCGCGCACACCCTAAAGCCAGGCTCTGCGAGCAGACCATTTTTCGGGGTAATACCTGAGGTAGTTGACGAAAACGGAAAGAAGGTTGAGGCAAACAAAGGTGGATACCTGACAATCAAAAAGCCATGGCCAGCGATGATGAGGACCGTGTGGAAAGACCACGACAGGTTCGTGCAGACCTACTGGACCATGTACAAGGGAGTCTACAACACCGGAGACGGCGCAAGAGTCGACGAAGACGGAGACTACTGGCTAATGGGCCGCGTAGACGACGTCATCAACGTCAGCGGACACAGGATAGGCACAGCCGAGGTCGAAAGCGCACTCGTAAGTCACCCCTCAGTCGCTGAGGCGGCGGTCGTACCCTTCCCCCACGAAATCAAGGGGCAGGCACTCTACGCCTACGTCACAGTGAATGCTGGAGTCGAAAAGACAGAGGACCTGAAAAAGGAGCTTAGAAACCACGTGAGCAAGGAAATCGGACCAATCGCAAAACCTGACAAGATACAGTTCGCAGACTCACTTCCGAAAACAAGAAGCGGGAAAATCATGCGAAGAATCCTCAGGAAAATCGCGGAAGGTGCAGACGACGTAGGGAACGTGACAACACTCGCCGACCCGACAGTGGTGGAGAACCTAAAAAAGGAGAGGATAAACTAAATCCTCCCTCTTTTTTATCTTTATTTTTTTTATGTAAGGTGATGAAAAATGTCAAATAACAGATGGATTATAGTGGCGGCTGCACTTCTAATACAGCTTAGCCTGGGCGCAATATACAGCTGGAGCGTTTTCGTGAACCCCCTAAAAGAGGCATTTAACTACACGACCACTCAGACGCAGATAATATTTTCCGTAGGCCTCGCATCATTTGCGCTGGTCATGATATTTGCCGGAAAATGGCAGGACAAAGTCGGACCAAGGAAGGTCGCGACAGTCGGCGGAGTACTACTAGGGCTCGGTTACGTCCTCGCATCCTTCACAGGAGGCGACTTCATACTCCTGACAATCACAGTCGGATTGATAGGTGGAGCAGGAATAGGATTCGGTTATGTCTGCCCGATTGCGGCGGCAGTTAAGTGGTTCCCCGACAAGCGAGGTCTCGTGACAGGACTTGCTGTCGCAGGCTTCGGTGCGGGAGCGTTGATTTTCGCGCAACTTGCGACCTCATTCATAGCATCATACGGCCTTATGACAGCCTTCCAGTACCTTGGGATAATATTCTTGGTTTCTGTGGTAATTGGAGCGCAGTTTCTGAAAAACCCACCGCAGGGTTGGGTTCCAGAAGGCTTTAAGGCGCCCGTTAAGTCGGCTTCTAAGGCATCAGCTGAGAATTTCACAGCGGGCGAACTCCTCAGAACCTCCCAGTTCTGGATGCTTTGGATAATGTTCGTCTTCGGCGCAGGCGCAGGCCTAATGGTAATCGGAAACCTGAAGCCATTCGGCGTCGTCAGCGGACTAAGTCCCGCAGTTGCCGGTGCAGCAGTCGGCGTTCTCGCACTATTCAACGGCGCAGGCAGGATTGTGTGGGGCACAGCCTCAGACAAAATCGGCAGAAGCAAGTCAATGGCACTAATGTTCACTCTTCAGGGCATTATGATGCTGGCTTTGATACAGATGGGCTCAACAGAGCTTCTATTGACAGTCGCCGCTGCGTGGGTTGGATTTAACTTCGGAGGAAACTTCGCACTGTTCCCATCAGCTACCGCGGACTTCTTCGGCACCAAGAATCTGGGCGCCAACTACGGCCTCGTGTTCACATCATACGGTGTAGCAGGAATCGCAGGCCCCATACTCGGGGGCATGGTCTTTGACGCAACAGGCAGCTACCTATGGGCGTTCATACCCTCAGGGGTAATGTGCCTCATCGCCGCAGGTCTTGCTCTTGTGATAAAGAGCCCGCACCACAACAAATAAAAAAGGGTGTATCTAACACCCTCCTTCTCTTATTTTAACCGTGTTTTTGAGTGAGTTTTAACCAAGTAATGCCGCATAACTAATAATATGCCTCTTCAAAAGCAATTCCCTATTTTAGGTGTTGCATTACTTGTTGTCTTAGCCATTAGCCTGCATACCTATGGGTTACCCGGGGTTTTAGAGCAAGTCTCCAGTCTTTTGTCGAATGTTAACAAGCCGCCGTTTGGGCTGGCGATAGGTGGCTCC
>CAYXON010000206.1:0-2484 GCA_964467145.1 uncultured archaeon
CGACAACGGCAAGATAACATGCTGCGACATAGTGACTCCAACTGTCCAGAACCTGACGAACATAGAATCCGACGTTGACGCGCTTCTAAGAATTACAAACGGCAAACCCAAAAAGGAACGGGAAAGACTTATTGACATGCTGATACGCGCATACGACCCATGCATAACCTGCTCAGTCCACTGATTATCTCTTGCGCTCAAGGTATTTTTTAAACGCGCCCTCGATTGACTCGTCGTGGAACACCAACTCAGTGTGCGGGTACGCGATTGATACCTTGCCCGCGTTCTGGCTGAACAGCGTGAGTACCAGGTTTGTTATGTCGGACTTTGTCTTATGGCGCCTGTGAACCTTGCAGATATACTTCACAGTGACATTAACCGATGAGTCTGCGAGGCTGAGGTATATTATAGGCTCCTCAGACAGGTAGTCCTCCTGGGGTGTGCCGTAGAGGTGCGGCTTCATCTTCTCAACAGCCTGCTTCATCCTATCGCCCAGAACGTCTTTCGCAGCTTTTGTGATAAGCTCTTTTGCAAGCTCAACATCGGATTCATATGTCACTGCAACAGTCAGCCTGTCCCAGATGTGGGGGAAATCCGCTGAATAATTGAGTATCGGCTCAGACAGGATTATGTTGTTTGGAAGCGTAATCTTTATGCCAGTCGGGTCATCGCCGTCAGGCTCAAACCCAACCTGCCGCAGGACCGTGTAAAAGGGCGTTATCTCAACCACATCGCCTTTTATTGACTTCACAAGTATCCTATCCCCCACGACATAACTCCTTTTAGAGATTACTACAAGCCAGCCAAGAAGCGAAGTTATCGGCTGCTGAAGAGCTATAGCAAGACCTGCCGAGAAGACACCGATTGATATCCCAAGCGACTCTATGTTACCTGTGAACTGCGCGAAAATCGCGACAACCGTTATCACCCAGACGCCGTAGTTCCAGACCCGGAGTATAAGGCTTCTGGAGTTATGATCTGTGAAAAACAGGAAACTGTCAAGTATGGGCGTACTGATTTTTAGAAAAACCGTGGACGCAACGATTATCAGGGCGCTAAATTGAACAGAAGACAGAAGTATTATGTTCTCCTCAGATATTGACAGCATATTCTGGTCATGCGCAAAACGAACAATCGCCAAGACTGCAAGGGTTACGACGGAAAGAAGTATGACCTTGGACTGAAGTATCTGAAGGCGCGACATATAGCTCTGGAACCTTTTGCGCTCGTCCTCAATGCTTATCCCAAACCTCATTACGAGATTATTAAATCGCAGGATTTATAATCAAAACAACAATACAATATCAGCTCACAATGGTTGGTGAATACAAATGCAACAGTCTAAGACCCAGCTTTATGACGTGCACAAGAGGTTAGGCGCTAAAATAGTTGACTTCCACGGCTGGCTGATGCCGATACAATACATAGGCGTCGTGGAAGAGCATAACTGCGTCAGAGAAAAAGCAGGAATCTTCGACGTATCACACATGGGCGAGTTTCTCGTGTTCGGCACATCAGCGGCCGACTTCATGAACCAACTCATAACAAACGACCTTGAAAAAATCGAAGACGACCAGTGCCTGTATTCGCCGATGTGCAAGGAAGACGGCACAATAATAGATGACTTGATAGTCTACAAACACAACAACGAACACTTGATGGTGGTCGTCAACGCATCCAACATAGAAAAAGACTACAACTGGATAAGCTCACACGCCAAAGACTACACAAAAGACTCAAAAGAACTCTCAGTCAGAAACGTAAGCGACACCAAAGCACTCATCGCCCTGCAAGGACCTAAAGCAGAAGAGATATTATCTGAGCTCACAGACTATGACCTCTCAAAGATAAAGAAATTCAGATTCTCAGAAGACGTTGTATTCGGGGAGGTGAAGGCGATAGTCTCAAGGACAGGATACACCGGCGAAGACGGATTTGAAATATATGTCAGCTCAAAGGACGCCCATGAAGTGTGGGACGACATCATGAAAGCAGGCACCCCCAAGGGGTTGAAACCCTGCGGGCTGGGGGCGAGAGACACACTAAGACTTGAGGCAGCGCTGATGCTATACGGAAACGACATAGACGACAAGACAACACCACTTGAGGCTGCAATCGAGTGGACAGTGAAATTCGACAAAAAAGACTTCAAAGGCAAAACCGCACTCCAAAAGCAGAAAAACGAGGGCGTAAAAAAGAAGCTTGTCGGATTCGAGCTCACAGAACGCGGGATACCAAGGCAGGGATACAAGGTTTACGCAAAAAACAAGGAAATTGGGGTCGTGACCTCGGGCTCATACTCGCCAACGCTCAAAAAAGGCATAGGACTAGCCTACGTAAGGCCAGACTACGCAACAGAAGGCTCTGAATTCACGGTTTTGATAAGGGATAAAGCCCACACTGCAAAAGCTGTGAAACTACCATTTTACAAGAGAATCTAACACACAGATTTATACCATCCGCACCTATATGTAGGAGATAGTA
>CAYXON010000207.1:0-2474 GCA_964467145.1 uncultured archaeon
ATTCTTCATTGATACGGCGAATATAGAAGAGATAAGGAAGGCTAAGAAGTTGGGGATAGTTGATGGTGTGACCACTAACCCGTCACTCATAGCAAAAGAGTCAGGCGACTTCGAATCAGTTGCCAAAAAGATACTCGCAGAAGTTGAAGGTCCCGTAAGCCTTGAGGCAGTCTCAGAAAAAGCAGAAGACATGATATCTGAGGCGCACAAACTATCAAAGCTCGGAAAAAACGTCGTTGTCAAGATTCCAATGACATCTGAGGGCATAAAGGCAGTTAGTGCACTTAGCAAAGAAGGCATAAAGACGAATGTGACCCTCGTATTTTCCGCTAATCAGGCGCTTATTGCAGCAAAGGCCGGCGCGACCTACGTCAGCCCATTTCTCGGGCGCCTTGATGATCAGGGGTGGGACGGCGTCCAGTTGATTTCTGACATACTCGATATATTCGCCAACTACGGATTTAAGACCGAAGTAATCGCGGCAAGCATAAGGGACCCAGTGCATGTGTCAGATTGCGCAATTCTTGGATGCCATGTAGCAACCATACCATCCGCGGTCCTTGACAAAATGTTCAAACACACCCTCACAGATGTTGGGATACAGAAGTTCCTAGCCGACTGGGAGAAGGTGAAATCAAGAAAATGACGCTGGATTTTGACGCTGCCATACGGCAGAGCATAGAGGCGAAGAAATCACTTTCAAAAGAAGACATAACAGCTGCGTCAAAGATAATAATTGAGTCCCTGAAGAAAGGCGGTAAAGTCCTTTTGTGCGGCAACGGCGGCTCAGCTGCTGATGCGCAGCACATGGCAGGCGAGCTTGTCGGAAAGTTCAAGATGGAACGCAAGGCCCTTGCTGCAGTATCTCTTTCCACAGACACCTCAATATTGACTGCGCTCGCCAACGACTACGGTCAGGAAATAATATTTTCAAGGCAGGTTGAGGCGCTAGGGAAAAAAGAAGACGTGTTAGTCGCATTCTCAACATCAGGGACCTCACCCAACATAATAGCTGCTGTTTTGCAGGCGAAAAAATCCGGGATGCATGTAATCGGGTTCACAGGTTCTAAGGGCGAGAAATTAAAGAAACTCTCTGACGTCTGCGTAATGGTTGCATCAGATGATACCCCCCGTATTCAGGAGGCTCACCAGCTCGCATATCACCTAGTGTGCGCGCTCGTTGAGGAAGAGCTGTTCAAAAAATGAACATTGCAGTTTTTCTAGACCGCGACGGAACAATAAACGAGAACCGTGGCGACTATGTGAAGTCCTTCAAAGAATTCAAGTTCCTGCCAAAGGCACTTGATGCATTAAGGATTCTCTCCAAAACCAATCATAAGATAATAATTGTGACTAACCAGAGTCCCGTCAGCAGGGGCATAATGTCTGTTGAGTCGCTTGAGGACATACACTCTCAGATGATGTTTGAGATAGAGTCAAACGGGGGGAGAGTCGATGCAGTCTACTCTTGCACGCACGTGCCAGAGGACGGGTGCGGCTGCAGAAAACCGAAGACTGGACTTCTGGAGCTTGCGGCAGAAACATTCGACCTAGATCTAAAAAGATGCTGGTTAGTTGGGGACAGCACCAAAGACATACTCTGCGGGAAAAATGCAGGATGTAAGACGATTCTCGTCAGAACCGGCCACGGCGGAGCAGACGGAATATATGATGTGCGCCCAGACCACGTCTGCGACGACCTATTGGGGGCATCCCGGCTCATAATGGGTGAAAAATAAACATTTAACCGCTTTTTCTTTGCTAATGGTGTATATCATAAACGATGAAGCAACAAAATACGGCTGGCCGGCCAAAATTACACACTCCAGTACCTGTTGATGAGATAGAGACCACCAAAGATGTGGTGGTTCCAGAAGACCTTATGGACCAGGTGATAGGTCAGCCCAAAGCAGTCAGGAAAGTCAGGCTCGCAATCAAGCAGCACCGCCACCTACTACTTGTCGGACCCCCCGGTGTTGGGAAGAGCATGCTAGCTCAAGCGCTCGCCAAACACCTCAGAAAACCAACTACTCAAATTAATGTCCTACACAATCCGCAGAACATGCAGAAACCAATAGTTGAGGTAGTGAAGATTGCAGGGAGCAAGCGTCTTGTCTACTCAAGTGAGCTCCCTACATACGTCGCAGAACAACTAGGGTTCAAATGTCCCGTATGCGGTGCGCTTTCAGAATACGACATGCAAAAATGCCCAAAATGCGATGAGAACAAGTTCGCGCGGATAACAAGACGAGAGGAGATAAGGGCGTCAAGGTATGGTGTCGACGGCATAGAGCACACTATACTATATAGGAGGTGTGGCCCGCAGGTCGAGATAATAGGTGATGAGCCAGAGACTGCGTTGAAGAATTCCCAAAAGGTCAAGCGCAGAACAATCGTCCCAGCAAATCGCAACACATTCATCCACTCAACAGGCGCATCAGAGGTTGAGCTTATCGGAGACGTCCGCCACGACC
>CAYXON010000208.1:0-2451 GCA_964467145.1 uncultured archaeon
ACGCTTTCACAAGATACTGGCTCGCGCAATCTTTGCCTTCCGCAGGGAACCCGCTGCAGTCAACAACTAGCACTCCGTCTTTTTTGGATTTTCGCTTAAGCGATTTTCGGCTCTTCCAAGAGACTAGGGCATACCTTGATTTTTTTGGTATCGACTCGAGCACCCGCACCAGACAGTCTTGTGTCATGGAGATGAGTGAGCTCCTCTTTTTAGCGCCGGTGTCGAATCTGCGGTCAAGTATTAGGGTGAGTATGTCAAGTGCTGCCTTAAGCTCGTCGTCGCCTTTGGCTGCGAACTCCTCGACCTGGCAGAGGAAATCTATGAACTGCTCAAAATCCCAGCTCCTGAGATTGTCAGACAAGTACCTCATCCCCTTCTTCAAATCAAAGAATGTGAACAGTGGTTTCACAGTTTTTCTGCACATTGGAACCCCCATGTAGTGGCTCTGACCTGTTGGGGTTGTTATCTTGTTTCCAAACTTGTCAGTGCAGGATAGGGTGAATTTACCTTCTTTTTCGCTGACTGTGAATATGAAGGAGCCACCGTCTGTGTGGGAGCCTCCCCTCGCGTTCCAGTACATGTCGGCGACTGGGCAGAAGTCGCTGTCTTCAGCTGATATGTCAGCTAATGCAGCGTCAATTGCCTGCTTTTCAGACGCTATCAGAAGTATTGAATGATCCCTGCCTTCTTGGAGCGCGAACACCTGGGGCCTTAGCATTGAGGTGTCGGTTATGCCGATAAGTTGTGCAACCCACTGCTCGGGCTTTGAGCGGCCTATTATGAAAAACCAGGGACCATCAGGTGATGCGTGGATGTGGGATGCATGAAGTGCCTCGTAAATCTGCTGTTTCTTTTTGGGAAGCATATCAAAGTCGCGCTCGCTTGTCGGGGCGAGCGACTCGATAATGTACTCTAGAGGATACCCGAACGTCCTGTCCATCAGATCAAATAGGAGGACAGACACTTCGGTGTCCGTTAGAAACTGGGTTGTGATGTTGTTCTGCTTGAGGTAGTCTGTGACTGCATAGTAGTTTGCGAAGTCTCCGTTGTGGATGAGCGCCTCGTTCATGCCTATGAACGGGTGCGCGCCTCCCGGATGCCACACCCGACCCTTTGTCGGGTACCTTTGATGCCCTATCCAAAGGTGCGCTTCAACATCGTCTAGTCTGTAGTACCGCACCGACTCCTCAGCGTATCCGACTATCTTGAACACGAACATGTTCCTGCCGTGCGAGAGCACGAACGCCTTCTTATCGCCAAGTGAGGCGTAGAAGCTGTTGTTTATCGCAAAACTATTCTGGTATACGAACTCGTCTTCTGCGGCACGAGCGGAAAGCTTTGATAGCTTGTTTTTTTTCACAAACCTTTTGAGGACATCCGATTTGACGCGGACGAAATACCGCCACACAAGAGGCGGCTCAACCTCGAGGCTCCCGACTCTCCGGAAGTCTTTGACGCTTTCGACCTTGTGCTTTTTGAATATGTTAAAGTTGTTGAGTATGTAGCCGACCTCAACATCCTTTCTCGCCTTCGGGTCGAGGTATGCCACTTGCAGTATGTAGTGGGATTTCAAAATCTCTGCCGGAACCCCCATCTGAGCTGGATTCAAGCCAACAGCCAATACTCCGCCGCCTTTGCCGTTTCCACGGTTAGCCATCTGCGAAAGTGAAGTGTCTATGAACCTACCCTTTATCCTTTTAGTGGATATTAGTCCCACGACCCCGCACCCGCCCTCGGCGGCGCTATCATCTGACACAGCTGGTGAGAGAGTTGAGGAAAATGTTTTCCGTGATGCATTAAGCGCCTCAGCGTCGTTCACTTCCCATCACCTCCATCGTATCTGAGAAGGTCTGGCCTGCCCCTGAGTTGCCTTATGTTTTTTAGGTCCAGATTTTTGACTATGTGCTGCAGCTGAAGCTTAAAGCTTGTGTGCATGTTCACTACCCTCTTGTGAGCCCATTCGCTGTCGATTAAGTCTGCAAAACGCGGGTCAGTCGATGTTATCCCCATCGGGCATCCATCACCTTTCTCGCATCTTCCAAGGCGCTCACATCCTATCGCAACAAGGTCGGCGGTGCCGACCTGGCATCCGTCAGCTCCGAGCGCAATCGCTTTGGCTGCGTCCCAAGCGTTTCGCACCCCACCTGATGCTATTAACGTGACCTCCTCACGCACACCTTCCTCAACCAAGAACTTATGGACCTTAGGTATCGCGTACTCGATTGGTGTTGCGATGTTTTTCTTGCTTATCTCAGGTGCTGCGCCGGTTCCGCCGTAGCTGCCGTCAAGGTCTATGATGTTAGCTCCTGCGTAGTAGCTTCCAACAGCCACCATGTCAACGTCGGTGGGGGACGAGACCTTCACTATCGTGAGGATGTCAGGGTTCATCGATCGTATCCAGTCGAGGAGCTTCTTGTGGTCTACACCAGAGTATACGCTGTGGAATGGGAA
>CAYXON010000209.1:0-2385 GCA_964467145.1 uncultured archaeon
AAAGATGATGAGAACCTCACAAGTCAGGGATTCAACCCCTTTGAGGAAAGGATTGTTGAGACGCTCGCTGCAAGGGACAAGGCAGAGTCCGAGACCGGCGAGAAAAAAGTCTATATGCCCAACATCACAGCCGAAGTCGACGTCATGCTCGAAAGACTCGACTACATCAAATCACACGGGGGAAGGTACGCGATGATAGACGTTGTCACACTCGGTTTCTCCGCAGTCCAGACTGTGAGAAAACACAACAAGTCCTTGGTGCTTCACGCGCACCGCGCGATGCACGGGGCGCTCACAAGAAACAAGAAGATGGGGATCACAATGCTCGCACTCGCCAAACTATACCGGGTGATGGGGGTTGACCAGCTGCACATCGGCACAGCAGTCGGCAAGATGGAAGGCGACGCTCCAGAGGTCATTGCGATACGGGATGCGATAACAAAAGACTCCATAACACCGTCCATGGATGTTCTGTCACAAAACTGGCACGGGATGGCGCCGGTGTTTCCGGTATGCAGCGGAGGCCTACATCCGGGACTCACCGACTCCCTCATGAAGATAATGGGGCAAGACATCATCATACAGCTTGGAGGCGGAATACACGGCCATCCTGGCGGCACGAAAGCCGGCGCAAAATCCGCAAGGCAGGCAGTTGACGCGGTGCTTTCCAACAAAACCCTTGAGGAATATGCCAAAACCCACAAGGAGCTTTCAGAGGCCTTGAGGATTTGGGGACGGTAGGCGCCCGTTTTAAAAGGCGTCCAGTATATTATATGCTATTATGGAGCATGAGCTTGCGCACTACGCCAGATATCCTTTTCTGCCTGGTGCAAGAGACTATGTAGCATCGCTTGGAATGTCATTTGACAAGATGCTTGCACATCCAGTATACTCCGCAGTCCTTGAGCGCGGACTACAACGGCTTCTTTCTTGCGTAGACGGCAAATACTCTCCTGAACTATCTGATCAGCTTTCAACAAAGCTTTCGATACTCAGCTACCCGATAGCGAGGATGATGGCGCACTCGATAGGCCAGCCGCACCTTTCAAAATACGCTGAAGGCGAGGCGGAGTCAGCATACTACGCGCTTATGAACGAGCCAGAAGATATTATAGAAAAAATGTCATCGCAGCTCGGCCTCAAAATAACAGACTCTAGGATGTCTTTTCTCGACTACCTCAGGTTTTCATCCCAGATATCTCGGCGAAACCCCAGATGGCGGCTAGCGAACCACGTTGTTGACGCCGGACATGTTGAGGTCACAGAGGATGAGGCTAAGATACTGCTTCGTGAGGCCATCAAAAACAGGGTCATGGAACCCCTTAATCTCTCACACATGCCGGCTTCCGTGAAAAAGGCAGCAGACGACATAAAAACATCCCTTGTCGGCGAGCGCCAAATCATGGAGATAAAACAGCTCGAGGACAAGGCGATGCCACCATGTGTAACTGCCATAATATCCGCACTCGAGATTGGTGTGGCATCACACAACAGCATGTTCATACTTGCGACATTTCTCGCAAACCTCGGCCTATCAACCGAGGACATACTCTCGATATTCTCACGCTCCCCGAAATACGACGCTGAAAAGACCGCATATCAGCTGAGGTTCATAACAGGCGAACGCGGCGCAACACAATACACTTGCCCGACATGCGTTACAATACGCTCCCAAGGCCTTTGCAAGGCAGAATGCGGTGTGCGTCACCCGCTACAGCATTATCGCAGAAACGCTAAAAATAAACCCCAACTTATTAAACGGAAAAAGAAATAGTTGAACATGGAAGACAAGATATTCGCAGTCAACCTCGAGCGCTCAAGAGTATACTGGGACTACTACAAGAATATGTTCATCCTATTTGGCTTTACCCTAATCGGTGGCATGATATCAACAGCAATAATCTATTCTGCGGGTGGCATAGAACTAATCTTTGCAGTCGGCATCATACTCCTGTTGTTTTTGTTTGTGATACTTCTGGCAGCCCTTATGAGTCTGTCCATCTGGCGGCACGAGAACAAGCACCTGGATGAGCTCATAAACATCGAGCGCGAAAACCTGCAGATGGAGCCGCCTGGTGAGCCCCTAGTATAATCTCAGCCTCTTTTATTAAGACATCCTTCGGATAATCTAATATGTCTCCCATACAATCCCCTAATCCCCTTCAGGGTATTGGCAACTTTTCTAGAGCTGAAAGGGATAACCTGCCAGCCCCACTTGAGGTTAAACTTGATTTGGGCAGGATAATATCAGGTATTGAGGCCAGGGCAACGAGGGAGCAGAAGTCATTTTTTGGGATGGTGCCTGACCAGTACAAGGACCACCTGCAGCTCATCTCCACTAAAGCATATGAAGCTAAAGGTGCGGGCAGAAACCCTGGGGAGTTC
>CAYXON010000210.1:0-2366 GCA_964467145.1 uncultured archaeon
CATGGGCATCTCACCAGAACAAAATCTAAAGCAGAGATTGGGGGACAGGATACGCCGGCATATTTGGGGGCGTCAAAACCAAATTCTTGATAAAATACTCTCAGAACCTGGACACGAAATAATATCCTCGTCCGAGATGGAATATGCTCTTTCAGAAACACCTGGTGTTTTTCAAAATAATGTCTTTGACGAGCTAAGATGTGAGATAACACCAGAATTAAACAGACTAATTCGTGAGTTATCTTCGATGGTTGAAGATCTTGGATACCAGAAGGCAAAAGAAGAAGTCAGCTTTGACCTTAGAGAATATACAATTCGTTCAGGGAATCTTAATATGTCAGGGTGCGTTGACAAAATTAAATTGTCCCCGACACCGCTACCCTTTGAGGTGAAAACTTGCGAGATTAAAAAAAGGATGTGGGACGGGCACCGGATAAGCCTCTGCGCATACGCAATCCTTATTGAGGAGGAAATGGGGTGTGAGATAAGCCACGGAGTCCTCGAGTATGTTCGGGGTCCACTTAGGGTGCCTATACTCTTTAAACAGCGTCTTAGACGGAAGACTTTGGAGGTAAGAGAGGATGTTGCCGAGATTGTGTGGGGGATGAACCCAGGGGTATGTCCACACGGTAACCCTAGAAAATGCGGCTCATGCGCGTACGAGAACAACTGCTACAGAGTCTAATCAACCTTCTTAGCCCTTTGCTTTATGACTCTTGTAATGTATCCTGCTATTTTGTTCCTGATGGATTTGCTTGTTATGTCTGTGTAGTGTCCGACCTTCTTCTTGTTGTCCTGAAATTCAAAAGACGTGAAAATTTCAGGATAATCCTTCAATAGCTTCTCAGCAATCCTCTTCAGGTAAGTTTGTTTAATTCTTCCCATCGTCTATACCATAAGGCAATGCCTGTTTAAAAACATCATCTCAGCAGGTCAACCCAACTAATCTTGTGTTCAGACCTCCTAATACCTGGCTCCCCTGTTATTCCCCCTTCTTTCGCAGCCACCTCAATCGCTCGGTCAAAACCTCCAAGTTCGTCCACAAGACCGAGCTCATATGCTTCAGATCCCAGGTAAACTTTGCCCTTTGACACGCTCTTGACATACTCCAGCTCAAGACCACGGTTTAATGCGACATCAGAGACGAAACTAGCATACACCTTATTTATCATGCCCTCAAGCTCTGCATGCTCATCCTCAGTCATTGGCCTGTAAGGGCTTCCCAAATCCTTGGAGTCCCCAGCCTTTATCACAGTGACGTTGACGCCAAGCCAGTCCATCAAACCGTAGTAGTGCTCTATGAACATTATAACCCCAATCCCGCCAGTCATAGAGTTGTCGTCAGCAACGATTTTGTCAGCAGCTGAAGCGGTATAGTATGCGCCAGATGTGCCTATCTCACTAACCCACGCGACAACCGGTTTTTCAGTCTTTCTCACAGCCCTCATAAGTTCGCGCGACGCCACGACGTTACCGCCGCCAGAGTATATGTCAAGCACAATCGCCTTGACTGCATAGTCCTCATCAGCCTCCTTAAGCTGTTGTTTTATTACCTCAACCTCAGCGCAACTAGATGATGTGAAAAGACTTCCCGGGCAACCGCCAAGGGTTATCGTTCCATGGACTGGGATGACTGCGATATCCCCCCCAGAAAGAGAAGGCATACTAAAACCGCTCATAACAGCAGCCAACGCGAAAGAAACTATCAAAACAAAAAGTCCCAAAACAGCGAAAGTCACAGCCAACCTCCAGAAAGTCTTCATACCACTCACCCTCTTAAACACAATACATTAAACCTCCCCCCTATAAAAGAAGCCCCAAGACAGTTTTTTATCCGAACCCTTCCCAGTATTATCTTATGGCTGCAGTCTCGCACGTGAGGACGGCACAGTCAACAAATGAGCTGCCGGATATAAGGACGCTAACTGCAGAACCACTAAATCAATTCGACATTGTTGCAATCCAGGAGATTGCCAGATTCAACAACGTCGTTTTACACTTCATCGACAGGGGTAAAACACCCGACAATTCAGGATTTGAGATTAGAAAAAGACGCCAATCAGGAATAGAATACACGACAATACGGGCTGCAAAAGACCTAACAGCCGAAGAATACGCCAAACTCACGTTTGAGATTGACCCCGCATATGAGGGCAAGCCAATAGAAGAGATACTGGTTTCTGAGGGGTTCAAGAGCCTTCTACACATAATAGACGCGCAACTCAGGCCTCCCAAAGAGCAGGAAAAACCAAAACGGGAAAGGCTTGAAGACCTGAGAAAAACAATAAACCAAACAAGGGAAGAGCTCGCAATAGCCGTCAAACAACAGGATATTGGCAAGCGTGCCGAAATGCAGTCTGCGGCAC
>CAYXON010000211.1:0-2324 GCA_964467145.1 uncultured archaeon
GCATCAGCAGCGAATATGACCTGAGATAATGCGTTTGTTGTGTTATATTTTTAGGCTTCCTAATTTTTGAATATGACTACGCGGGAGGTTCAGCCCCAAGACATCGGCAGTCAGAAGCCTGCAGAACCAGTAATGTTTGAAAAACCCCCTCAGACCCCTGAGTTAGGGCATGTCGAGGCTATGCGGGGGCTTGAGCAGAAAAGAGCTCAGATAACCACACAAAGACATGTTGTTGGGGAGTCGTCAACAGGAAGCAATCCTGAGCAGATTTCTGTAGATGAACGAAATAGACTAGCTAACCGTGGCGGAAGGCTTGCGATTATCGCGGACACAGGGCTTTTAGGGCTTAAGCTTATTGGGGCGTTAACGACCGGTAGTTGGGTTCTTATGGCTGAGAGCGTTGACTCACTCGTTGACGTCGGCAAAAACATCGCTTACAAGATGAGCATCAAACTGGGTTCCAGACCACCTGATGAGGACCATCATTTTGGACATAAAAAATATGAGGCATTAGTAGGTCTTGCAGCAGGCGCAGTAATTTTAGCTGGTGCGGGAACATTGCTTGTCAGCGCTTTCCACGACGCTGTGGAAGGCATCACACACTCAATCGAACCAGCTGCAGCCGCGTTTGAGGCCTTGACTATGGCTGCGAAGATTCCCATGAGCATCTGGTTTCTTAAGCAGGCGAAAAAATTGAACAGCCCCGCACTAAAGGCTGTGGGAATAGACAGTAAATCAGACTCCATCAGGGCTGTCGGCGGTTTGGGGGCGATAGCATTGTCACTTGTTGGTTTCCCCCAAGCAGACATGATAATGGGTGGAATAATGGCTGTGATGATTGGCAAATCAGCCCTTGAGCTTATAGGTGAGAACATAGGTTATGTTTCAGGTGAGTCACCGGGACGGGATGTCTTAGAAAGGATAAACAATTTAACACTCATACAACTTGAAGCCTACAACAAGCTTAGGAAAGAACAAAATCCAAGATCACATGAGGTCAGTTTAGATATCGAGCGCATTGACGCTGAAAAAAGGGTTGGCTCAACGATTGTACTGATAAAGGTCAGGACCAACCCTGAGATGACAGTCAGAGAATGCGAGGTCGTGAGGACCATGGTGAAAAAAGCCTTAAGAGATTCTGGCACAGTCTCATCTGAGCATCGGCAAATATACGTACACTTCCACGAAAACCACCAAGAAGAGGGGAAAACAAGGACGGACGGTGGAGGATGACACAAAGAAGTGTCACTAACGAAGTAGGTAAACAGACAGATAAAGGGGATTTTGATTATCTTGGACTTAAGGAGTTCAGGCAGTTCATGACAGGTGAAGGTGACAGGCGACATCGAACAACATCGTTCCACAGGCACCTAGATGTCTTTAGATATATGAGAGAGTCAGTGATGCCAGATGTTGAGTCGGAGAAACAGTTTGTCGAAGCCCTAATCATAGGTGCGGGACTTTACAGGTCCACTGCATTACGGGAGTACCCGCAGGCAAGACATAGAAAGTGGAGTTATGAGGCATTCCATGTTGCTGCAATGCTTGAGGAATCTAGAATTAGAAAAGCAGGAGGCTTTGACTACCAGCTAATGATAATGGACAAGGACCCAGTAGTTGTGGAGTCACTCAACAGGCAGACAAGCGTACTGGTTAGCCCATTAATGAATGGGAAGTACGCCAGTAATTTGTTTGCTGGTTCCCCCCGAAAGAGCATAAGTGCCACAAACTCTATGGAACTTGTTAGGGTGCCTCCCGCAGTAAAAGACAGAATGAATATCGAGGTGGGAGACATAATCAGCTCAGACATCCCACAATCAGACATCATATTCTTTTTGAATGTCCACCAGTACATTCCAGACGAGGCTAGGACAATTGTTTCTGAAAAGATACTCAACGCACTCAACAAAGGAGGAGTACTTGTAACAGACGATGCAGTACTATGCGCTCTAGTGCAGGAAAAGGGACTAAAACGTGACCCAAAAACATTTGAGGAAGACACCGTAATTTACAGGGGTTAGAGTTATATATTCGGGTACTGGCTAGAATTTAACATATGGCCGCACAACGCAGGATAAGAGCTGAAAAAAGACTTCTTGAACAGGCTGGAGACCCGCTTCTTGCCAGACCATACCCGCTTGGGGGGATGGGTGAGAACCCTAAAACCACCCATATGAAGGCAGTTATTGAGCAGAAAGTTATAGAAGAATTGAGGAGAACCAACTTCGACGCAGGAATACCATTTGATCGTGTGGCTGAGACAATAATCGGAAAATACGGGCAAAACGAGGCTTATGACCTAGTAATAGACTCTGTTTTGGAGC
>CAYXON010000212.1:0-2313 GCA_964467145.1 uncultured archaeon
TACCAGCCTCCTTCATCACATCTTTTTGGTCTGGGTCCGCGATTTTATCCTTGATGCAGTGGTATGGGTTGTGCTCCCACGATACCTTGTATCTTTCAGCATCTGCTTTGCCTAGCACCAGAAGATATGCTTCTGGGTTTGAAAAACACACTATGGGTTTGGCGGCTGATGCATGCACCCTGCACCCGTTATCTGTCAGGTCCTTGCACGGGTACTTGGTTGTTGGAAGAAGCAGAAGGGTTTTTGACTCTGAAATATCTGGTGGATGCACTGCCCAGTCGAAGTGCTGCCTGAAATATTCGGAAAACTTTTTGTTTTCTGGGTTGTTGAGCCGCCACATCCTGTACACATCCCCCAAAGTCATGGCGACGAAAATCCTTTTTCCCCCAGGTTTACCCCCTGGACAGCAGTCACGGCAACCAGGCAAGCACTTGAATATCTCCCCTGTCATCAAATCCCCTATAGGTATTCAGAAGTTAAGAAAACCTATTTTTTCAGCTCCTCAACCCTATTCAGTTTGTTGAGCCTCCTGAGCCTTGCGAGCTTGACAACTCTTGCGAATCTCGCAACCCTTATTATCCTAAAAATTGGTATCGCAGACAGGATATCCAGCCAGTTTCTGAATATGAACCCCTTAAGCGGTCCGCGGTAGTGCCTCCACAAAAACCAGAGGTCAGCGACAAAAATAGCCAAAGCCGCGAAATCAATTATGTAAAGTACTATAATCTCCTCTTCGCTTAGGTCGAATACGACCTCAGCCAAAACAGAAACCACACTCACTATGACTGCGATAAAGACTACTACATCCCATATGAGATGCGTTAATGTTATATCTCCTTCATCAGACATAATCAATAAACTACTGGGTGTGTCAGAATAAATCCTATCCCATAATCAGGAGTATGGTGTTTCTTATCGCGGGGCCAGCGCCCAAAACGAGTATGACAAACTTTATGAATCTTCTGCCGAACTCATCATCTTTCATCTCATCATCTATGACATAAAGCGCCGGCAGAAGCACCAGAAGCTTAAGAGGATACATCACTGCAGCAGTTCCCAGAAGATTTATGAAGAAAGTCGGCACAACATGTTTTTCAGCATGACCTAGTAAGTCAACGCCGACGAACGTGGTGCTCGCGTCGAAAAAATGGACTAGCACAAGGTAGGCGTTGCCCTCAAAATTTAGGAAATTCAGCTTGAACAAAAACTTAAGACAAAACAATACAATAACTGAAATTACGAAGAAGAACAAGATAGACGCGAGATTTCCCGGATGCCTTATGTTTGTGACAATAAGCGCCAGGTTATACGCAAAGAACAAACCCCCCAGTACACCAGTCGTTATCCTGTAGTCCCAGCCCCTGAGTTTCTGAAGCCCCAATCCGGCAAGAAGACATCCCAGGGTCAGAAAAAACATTGTGAAATAAATTCCTGGCGAAACCAGCATGTAATTGGCAGGGTACACTGTGTTTCCTGCATACAACCCAAGGTCTTGGTCAACAAGCTCCCTCAATGTGGACCCATACAGTATGAACGGCACCATCATGAAAACGAACCATCTGTCAATCGCCCCAATAACACGCCTAAGCCAAGGAGTAAGCTTAAAGACAAAAACACCCAAAACAAGCCCGTAAGTCAGAGTATTCACGATATTATAGCCTGGGCTAAGATACCACCTCGATATGAAATCCTCAATTAAATCCCAGACCATGTCAGACAATATATTACCCAAACAATAAAAAAGACCAGAACAAAGCTTATTTCCAAGCAATTCCCTAAATATAAACATGTCCTCTGCCCCAAAGCCGAAAAGGGAATTCAAGGACTTCTCAGACCTTGCAACCTACCTTAAACACCAACTCGGCGGAGAACTACAGGCAGTGGAATCAGCTAGGATAAAACCACTTACCTCAACCCCTCAGGTAGAACATCAGATGCGGGAAAAAATACACTTGGCTGGAGTACTATTTTCTGAAAAAGACTACGTACACTCGGATGATCAGGCAAAACATGTCCTTGCACTCGCGGGAATAACATCCAAAGAACAAATAACTGGCGCAAAACCAGATGAACTAACCCAAAAAATACCCGAAGAACAGAGAGTCTACGTCAGCCTGGCACTATCGATGCTCGGCACATCATACCACCTAATGAGAAGACACATAGACTCCGTTGATTTTCTTGAAAGAGCAGTCGCATTAGACCCAGACAACATCTACGCGGCAAGAAACCTCACAGACCTGTGCGTCGCCGCAAGCCCAAGAGCCCTCACCAAAGAATCACCCAACTTCGCAGAAGAACTAAACCGCGAAA
>CAYXON010000213.1:0-2279 GCA_964467145.1 uncultured archaeon
GTTAGTGTTCGGTGGACTATTGTTGCGCCGAGCTGGCTTTTGATGTCGTCGCCAAGGCATGGCAGTCCAGCTTGCTCGAATTTGTCTGCTCCGTCTTTTTTGGAGCATATGAATACTGGCATCGCGTTTATGAATCCGACTCCTGCTTTGATGCATTCGTTTGCGTAAAATCTTGCAGCTTCTTCTGATCCTACTGGCAGGTAGCATATCGCTACTTCTGCGCCGGATTTTTCCAGCTCTTTTGAGACGTCAACTGGTTTTTGGTTTGCGTCGACTGTGAATTTTTCGCGTGTTGTGTCTGCGACACCGTCGAGGACTGGTCCTTTTTTGACTTCGACTCCCCAGTGCGGTACGTCTGAGAATTTTATTGTGCAGTTTGGTTTGGCAAATACTGCCTCAGACAGGTCTTTACCGATTTTTTTGCTGTCAACGTCGAATGCTGCGACGAATTTGATGTTGTTTACCATGTATCCGCCGAGGCTATTGTGCATGAGTCCTGGGATGAGCTGGTCCTCTGCTTTTATGTTCTTGTAGTATTCGACTCCCTGAACGAGGGAGCTTGCACAGTTGCCGACGCCTATTAGTGCGACCTTTATGTCTTTGCTAGCCATAGATAGTTATATATTACATAGGGTATAAATATTTTACGGTTGTGAAACATATGGTCCAGGACAGAGCTGTTCAGCGAATAATCACTAAAACCACGGTTGAATGCCTTTGGCCGTACATATTGGCTCTTATGAAGAAGGATCCGATTTACGCCTATGAGCTAAGGGATAGGATTAGCAAAGAGTTCGGTTTTCAGGTTGGTAATGTGACAGCTTACATGGTTTTGTATAAGCTTGAATCCTCGGGGCTTGTCTTATCTGAGTGGAGGAATGTTGAAAACCGGCAAAGGAAGTATTATGCCATAACAGATAATGGACGTAATGCATTGGATGATGCCATAGGTTGTTTTCAGAGCACGGTAGATAAATTAAGGGGTTAGATGCTAACTAGCACTGCACCCGCGGTTATGAGTATTGCACCAAATATTATCCGAATTGACACACCCTTGTCAGGTACCTCCTTGAGGATGAATACCGCTAAGATTACAACGACTAGCGTGTTTAGGTTGTAGATTGGTGCCATCCTCGCAATGTCTGCACCTTTTATCAGTGCGTAGTAGAGTATGACCTGACCAAGCGCCCAGAACAATCCGACAGATACACCGATGAACATTGACTTGGGTTCTTGCACCGTCTTGTGTAGTCCGCCAGAAAATATTATGAACGCTAGAAACCCCACAGCAACACCAATGAGCGTGAGTGCCGCAAGTTCTGTGGCAGGCATGCCGAGATAATCCTTGGATGTTGATATTTTAGCTGCAATCGCTGATAACCCGAACGATAACGCAGCTAGTATGCCAAGCAGTATCCACTCGTCCATTGGGCACCACAATTTTTCAAAAGCCAGACTGCATGGTCGGCGCCTGTATCGGAACAGCTATCAGGTTGTATCCGAAAGCCCACCAGAGAACTAGCACAAGGACTATTGCTGCGAGTGCAAACAGTATCACAAGTATCTCCCACAGAGGGATGACTTGATCGAGCATCTTTATTGTCCTTAGCATTTTGGAAACATATTCTTATGCTGTGTTTAAATACTGGCTCACTTCTTGCTTGCGGCCTTTAGTGCCTCAAGCGCCGGCAGTTTGACGCCAGCCAAAAAGTCAAGCGATGCTTTGCCGCCTGTTGATACGTGGGTTATCTTGTCTTCAACATTGAGGTTTCTTGCTGCTGCGACCGTGTCTCCGCCGCCGATGACCGAAAATGATTTGGCGTCCGCTATGGCCTGGATTATCTTTTCAGTACCTTTTGCAAAAGCAGGGGTCTCATAAAGGCCGAGCGCCCCGTTAAAAAATATCGTGCCCGCAGACTGTATCTGCTCAACATAAAGCTTGATTGTCTCAGAGCCTATGTCCAGTATCCTCCAGTCCTGGGGCAGAAGGTGCAGAGGTACCTCGACCCTTTGTCCGTTTTTGTCTATTGCAAGGTCCACTGGAAGAACTATCTTGTCCTCATATTCTGCGAGCATCAACTTTGCGACAGGTATCTGCTCTATCAGTTTCTTACCCCTTATGAACTCAATGGAGGGCTCACCTAGGCGATAGTCTTTGGCAGCCAAAAAGACGTTGGCTAGAACCCCGCCGACAAGTATCTTCTCGACATTGCCCTTCAACGCCTTCTGCATAATCCTTATTGAGTCGTTGACCTTCGCGCCTCCGAGTATGAAAATCA
>CAYXON010000214.1:0-2273 GCA_964467145.1 uncultured archaeon
GTTGACGGGGGGGACGCGAACGCGGGGACTACTGAGGTTCAGGTTCTTCTGAAAAATCTGCGCCCCTTGCCTGAAGAGAAAAGTTCAGGGCAGGGTGTGAAGGAGATTGGCGTGACAATAACTGGAAAACCTGAAAAAACACTTAATAAGACGGAGTTCGCAGAGGACTATAGAAGATACGTAAGCCGGCTGACTGGCGTGGATGATAACCCGCCGCATCTTGAGGTGTTTCAGATAGAGAACATATATAGTCTCATAGTATTGGGTGAGGCTTGTGAGGAGATTTCCTGCGAGAACGAAAGCGGGCAGACTCCTGACGAAGACGTGGCCTTTGAGGTGGCGGAGCTTAAGGCCCAGTACCTAAGGGAAGCATTCAGGCAGGCTGGAATCAAAATCGAGGATGGAACCAGCCTTAACGTCAAAGGAGATGATCTGATAATCAGAAAAGGCGGATTATCCTCTAAAATATCATCTAGGTTCAGGTTACTTGATGCAGAATATGTGGGGGTCGCGGACAAGGTCACTGCGTTAGAGCTCCGCGTAGTAGACGGCTCGCCAGTATACATAATCGATGCAGTCAACCAGGCGAGGATACTTGGTGTGGTATCGGCTGAGGTTCCGGTAAAAATAACAGTCAACGCAGAGACACTAAAGCTTATAGACACAGAAAAACCCTGGTGGGCGAGCATAGCATGGACGTAAAGACAACGACGACATTAAACAACGGCGTCCGGATGCCTGTCCTCGGACTTGGCGTTTGGAAGATAGCTGATGGCGAAAAAACAGTCAACTCCGTCCTTGCGGCACTCGACGCAGGATACAGGTACATAGACACTGCAAGCGCATACGAGAACGAAAAAGGGGTAGGGGAAGGATTTCGCAGGTCAAAGATTTTGCGAGAGGATGTTTTCATCACGACTAAGCTGTGGAACACAGACCATAACATAGCTGATAAGGCGCTGTCCATCAGCCTTAAAAAACTCGGGCTCGACTACGTTGACCAGTATCTGATACACTGGCCTGTCGAAAAACAGCGTCAGAAAACCTGGAAGACACTGGAGAAACTATACTCTCAGGGGTTGTGCCGTTCAATCGGCGTCAGCAACTACACGATACAGCACATTGAGGAACTATTAAGCGAATGTGATATAATTCCTGCAGTGAATCAGGTGGAGTTCACCCCGTTCCTGTATCAGAGGGAACTTTTTGAGTACTGCGGCAAAAAAAACATACAACTAGTTTGCTACAGTCCACTCACAGAGGGAAAAAGGCTCAGTGATCCTGCGCTCGTTGAAGTCGCGCAAAGATATGGGAAATCAACTGCGCAGGTACTCATACGGTGGTGCCTGCAGCATGGTCTTGTCGCGATACCAAAGTCTGAAAACCCCAAGCACATACGCGAGAACGCGCAAGTATTCGACTTTAACATGTCAGATGAGGATATGGGCTTGCTTGACTCGCTTGATGAGGGATATCGCCTGTGTTGGAATCCATCTAATATACCTTGAAACATTAAAGCCTTTATATTTCTGCTACAACAAATAATTCAACATGAGGATTTTAACCCTTCTTCTCGCGGCAGTTCTCGTCTGCGGCTGCATACTCAGTCCTGAAGAAGAGACGTCGACCACATCGTCTGTTCCTTTGACTACGTTGGCTCCGCGTTCCCCCTCAAACAACCCGATGTTTAGTGACTGCAACCTCATAAGCGACCCACAAAACAGGAGCTTATGCTACAAGCCCCTGATACTCAAGGTCGACAAGATGTCGCTTTGCGCTGATATAGAAGATGATGAGATACTCGGAAGCTGCTACTTCGCGCTCGCAGCAAGAAATGCCGACTTGAGCGCATGCGACAAAATACCCAACCCCCAGATGAGGCTGAGCTGCATAGACAATGTAAAAAAGATACTCTCTGAATTAACTTAAAAAGATTATCTGATTCTTATATCTTGCTTCTACCAATATCATATTGTGAAGCTTTTGTGTCTTATTGTCGCGGCGATAATGGTGTGCGGTTGCGTGAGCGATAACCCTGTTTCAACAGGCGGAAAAAGCATTACTTCATCAACTGTTGTGTCTGGACCCACCACAACCATCCAGCTTTTGGAATGCGATGATTTTTCCGACAGCGATGAACGTGACAGGTGTCTGTTCGCCTTGACTGATGAAAATCCGCAGGAACAGATATGTGACGCGATAAAATCAGAGGCAACGGCGGAGATGTGCTACACATCAGTGGCTTTTAGCAAGAAAGACGTTAGCTTGTGCGA
>CAYXON010000215.1:0-2271 GCA_964467145.1 uncultured archaeon
ACGTTGTGGTGGCTTTTGATGTTGTCTGAGTGTTTGGTGACGCCGGACTCTATCCTGTCCGAGTATATTGTGCCTTGGACAAGGAAAGCTGCCCCGACTTTGGCTGCCTCTTCGTCGAATATTTCGATGAACATTGAGCCTATTATCTTCCTCTTTTTCTCTGGTTCTGTGACGCCCTTCAGCGCCTTGAAGAACCTGTCTGCAGCTCTTACGACTATGAAATTCATTTTCTTGCTTGAGAATGTCCCCTCCATGAACTCAGTCTCCTTGTATCGCATGAGTCCAGTGTCCACGTATACTGCGGTGAGTTTTTCGCCGATTGCGCGATCAAGAAGCACTGCAGCGGTTGATGAGTCCACGCCGCCTGATAGCCCGATTATTGCTTTTCCATCGCCTATTGTTTTTTTCGCCTCATCGACTGCTTTTTCTATGAAGTCACTCATGCTCCAGTCGGTTGAGGCGCCCGTGATTTTTACGAAGTTTTCAAGCATTAACATTCCGTCTGATGTGTGGGTTACTTCAGGGTGGAATTGGACGCCATATAGTTTTTTCGCGTCGTTGACGTAGGCTGCTATCGGCGAGTGAGATGTTGATGCAAGCGTCTCAAAACCTGGCGGGAGTTTGGTGACTATGTCTCGGTGGTTCATCCAAACCTTGCTCTTGGATTTTACCCCGGACAGTATGGACGAGGGTTTGAGGACGCTCATCTCGGTTAGCCCGTATTCCCCTGCTTTCCCACCCTCCACTTTGCCGCCGATGTTGTGGGCTATTAGCTGGTGGCCATAGCATATCCCGAGTATCGGAATTCCGGATTCAATTATTTCCTTTGAGCATTTAGGTGAGCCTTCATCATATACTGGTGCGGCGCCGCCAGACAGTATCAGACCCCTTAAGCCTTCTGCTTTTTTTAGTTCGCTCAGGCTTGTGTCTGAGGGCATTACCTCGCAGTATACGCCGAGCTCCCTGATTCTTCTAGATATGAGGTGGCAATACTGTCCTCCGAAGTCCAAGACTATTATTCTGTCCACTTTGATGCAAAGTATTTGACGGCAGCTTTTATATCCTCTTTCGCGACCGTGGCTGATATCGCGCACGCCATGTCAGCGCCTGAACTAATGACTTCGTCGATGTTTTGCTCGTTTATCCCCCCTATCGCGGCAACGGGTAAGTCTACTGCCTTTTTTATCTCCCGTATCAGCAGGGTCCCTGACGGTTTTCCGGCGTCTTTTTTGGTTGTCGTCGAGAATATCGGCGATGCCCCAAGGTAGTCTGCACCCTCTTTCTCCGCCTCTAACGCCTCTTCAACGTCGTGGACTGTGACCCCGATTACCTTGTCTTTTCCGAGGGTTTTTCTCGCCTCACGTATTTTGGCGTCATCTTGACCGAGGTGGACTCCATCCGCACCAGACGCGGCTGCAACGTCAACGTCGTCGTTAACTATGAAAAGCGCCTTGCCAGCACATATACCCTTCATTTTTTTGGCAATTTTTATCATCTCGTTTTTTGGGAGGTGTTTCTCGCGGTACTGTATTATTTTGGCGCCCCCATCTACCGCGTCAGCTACTGCATCTAGGTCTGGCTTAGTTGATAGTCTCCTGGCTGTTATGAAGTAGAATCCCCGCATTATCTTAGAGTATTAATGTGGGATGCCTTATTTATCTGTTTGGCGAATGTTTTAACATGCGCGAAGTATTCGCATTTCTCATGATTTCACTCTTATGCGGCTGCATCCTAGACGACAGCGTTGACTCCGAAAATGAGCGCATCTCCAATGTCTCAGGAGGTTATTTCTTGACTTTGTCAGAGGTTGATTCTGCGGTCTCAGACTGCGGGCAAAGGCCGGCTGACAGACGTGACACATGTTATCAGAGGATAGCAGTGGTTTTGGGCAACAACAGTTTCTGCGGCATGATGGCTAACAAGAGCATGTCGGACACGTGCCTCCTGCACGTTGCTGTGAAGTCTGAAAGCATTACAGCATGCGACGAGCTATCTTCTCCCAAACTCAGCGACGGATGCATGGCACAGTACGGGATAAACAGGGCTGACGCCAAAATATGCGAGCGTCCATCGGAGGCCGGTGTCAGAGACCTGTGCTTCCACCAGGTCGCCTTAAAGGTCAACGACTCCAGTTTATGCGGGAAAGTGATTGATGCGGACTTCAGAACAGATTGTGTAAGGCAGGTTAGCAGATAAAAAATGGTTGGGGCGCGTATTAGGCGACCCCTGGTTCTGGCTTATGTGCTTTGTTGGTTTTCCCCAGTGGTTGCC
>CAYXON010000216.1:0-2260 GCA_964467145.1 uncultured archaeon
TTTTCAACCCCTCGCTCAACCCCCAGCCTCATCCCCCTTGATTTGGAACCGCTGGTCTGAATCGGTGGTTGATTCCATTCACCCCCTCCTGTACAATGAATGTCAACGGTTAACTTGTGCCATGCTGTTTCAGTTCAGCAGTGTGCTGGACGGGCGAGGTCAGGCAGCCGCAGAGAGCCGAAGAACTCGGCACTCTCAAGTCATCAACTATTAACCCTCTGCGAAATCCAAACGAAGAAAGGAATAGGACTACTATGGCAACGTCAACGTGTCCAAGGTGCAAAGGCGCAAGGAAAATCGAATGTGGTTACTGCGGAAATCAACCGTCGAGGCGGATTTCTTGTACAGAATGTCACGGCACGGGTAAAAAAAACTGCCCAACCTGCGACGCTAAAGGCACGGTTCAAACTCCTGGAAATAAACCGTAATAAGTGAACTGATTGTGCGAACACATGACCGTCCCCGCCAGCCAGTAGCCAGAGCAACACTGGCTACTAACTGCGGGTATAAACACAGGGGCACCCAATATGTCAAAAGAAGAGGTGGTTGTAACGCTGTTCGGCAAGAACAGTAAATACGAGGTTGTGAAGAAAACAGTTGGGTTGTTCTACAACCCAACTTTCTCTATCCTCAAAGATGGAAAGCCACATGGCTCTTTCAATTCACTACGCGCGGCGGTAGACGTGGCGGAGAAGGAAAGCGGCGACAAACGTTGAGAATGCATATTGGATTACGTCTACCGCCGCCAACCTCAGCTAGGGGGTAAGGAAGGAGGGGCACCGACAAAATCAAACACGCGCACGGTCGTAATTTAAAGGACTCAAGGTTCTGCACTGCGTGACGAACCAGCTTGAAAGCGGATCCCCAAGCGATATCTTTTTCGTGAATGACGAATGGGCTGTGCTCGACGTTTAGAAACCTCTTCGAAGAACGAGATTGGCGCTCTGGATACGGAGATATGGAGTATCGTCTGGCATACATAATGACAGCAAATTCTTCATTACGCTGCGATGTTTTGCCGCCGAGAAACAAAATCTGTATTCCCTATACCCGCCGCCCATGGACTCGCCGCCGAATGATAAATCCAGCCTGACGCAGTATGAAAGCATGCCCACGCCTAATCAGAACGGACGATCAGCATGACCTTTGCAAGAGCTGATCAGGCAAAGGCAGCGTAGATTGATCAATGAATATGCCCCCCACTAACTCGGAAGCGCTTTATATCACGCATCCTCTGTCCTTGGAATACCTGCTAGGCGCATGATTAAAAAACTGGAGGGTTACTTGCTGATCCTACCCAGCCTTTCGCCTGATAAACCTCTGGTCCGTTAATCATTGCCTTGGCAACAGCACCTATAATCGCAAGAAATATCACAGCCAATACTTTATCTTTAACAGATGACTTGGCATCTACCATTTTTCCGATTTGCGCTATTATCACCATTACAGTGAGCGCGACAAAAATGACTTTAAAAACACCCACAAACAAACCTAATGTTGCGCTGCGGTTATGATGGCATGCGCTGCGAAAACTACATCCGACACATACCAGCCCGACAATCCCTATGATCGGCGCTAAAAGCCAATGAATAATCCAGTTGAAAGCCGTAGACTCAAATGATGTCGAACTGAACATCAACAGCGCAACAAACGGAAGAATGACACCAAATGCTGAAACAGCCATGTCTGCACCGTCATAATAGACAACCACTTTTTTTGTTGCACCTGCGATGAGGAGTCCGATACCTACAGCCGCGAATGCCACCCAGAAGACGACAACCAAATCCGAACTGACGTTTTCCATGTTTCACCCTTTTCAGTCTCTGCGTTGTACTTTCTTTTTCTCATGTGAGGCTACGCATGACGTCTATCGTAAAGGAACTCAGTTGAAAGGCCGCAAGGGCTCGCCTTTTGTCCAGACAAGTCGAATTTCCATCAGTGCGGCTCCTTCCCTACCCAACGAAAGACAACACAAACCCGGAAACGCCAAACTTACGACAACAGCTTTATCAAACCCAGAACAATAATAACAATAACCAAACATCCGACTCCTGGACCGTTTTTACCTGCACCTGCTTTCCTACCCCGCCCGCCTGCCTTGAATAAACTGTCGATACTGAAAGTCGTTCGATTATAGATACGATTGTAAAGCGCTTTTTTGGGGTTTGTCAACCACCCCCAACCTCTGGGAGCCTTCACCCCCATACTATGCCTGACGTACCGCTTCCAAGAAGTCCGAGCCGAAATCCGCCCTTTCAGC
>CAYXON010000217.1:0-2226 GCA_964467145.1 uncultured archaeon
AATATGCGTATGATGAGGTCTCTTTTTCCTTTATCCTCGTGAGGTATGCCCTTGCAACATTGCCCCTTGTCGGAAGACCCTTACCATATCCTACAAGAAGCCTTGTCGAGTGCGTCAATGTCTCAGCAGATGAAGAGGATATTGCGCTGTTGTTTGCAATTACGTCATCGTCTATAGTAAGTAGATAACCCACATTAGGGGGCATTATGGATTCAAGGTACTGAGTCGACATGTTGGAGGCGTTTATGAAGTGGGGACTGCTAGTGTTGCCGTCTGCCGCAGCCCACTGCTCACCGACATCGTCAAGTATGCCCTGCTTGTTCAAGACGTCAAGTGCGTCCTCAGAGATGAAGTGAAGCCTTTTGACTGTCATCTGAGAAAGTGAGTCGCCAGCATGGGATATCCCGACAAGTGAAACCATAATGACCATTGCAAAGGAGAGCGCAATCACAGAATCCAGAAGTACAGCATATCCTTTGCTCATCTCCACACCGTAAAGTAAAGCCTCACAATATCACCGTCAAGGATGGCTGTCCGCGTTATCGTGACTGATTCTGTCACGTTCTCGGGGGGCCTGCCGCTGACTGCAGACACATTAGCTAAATTGAGTGTTGCACCACCCAAGTCTGTGAGGTTGAAAAGGAATTGATTGCCGCCCATACCCAAAAGGTACAGATTACATTCATAGTTTGAGCCACCGCTACAGTGCCCTGTGAGATTGTCACGTGTGAGCTCGACAAAAGACAGTATCTTATCAACCATGAGCTCCCTGCTCTCGTTTGCAAGCCCAAAAGAGCTAACGTTTGAGGAATTCCAGAAAAATGGCTCACCCCCAGTTCTCAAAAGCTTCTCAGATGCCTCAACCCCAGACTCCTCAAGGTTAATCCTTTTTTCAACAAGTAGTATGTCACTAGTCTGATTACTCCAGATGCTAATCATCAGAATTACCGCAATGAGAAAAATCATAAAAGCTATAAGGAACTCGCCACTGAACATCTGTCCTGCAACCCCCACCTTGGAAGTCATAAACCACCGCCCGTCACATTGAATGTGTTGTCAGACTCTATGGACTCGTTAACTGCATCATACGAGTCGATGTTGAAAAACGCATAATCCCAGCCGCCAGTGTCGAAGCTAAGTGTTAGCGTCTCACCAGCTGAGAGTGATTCCACAACCTGCTCGTATTCGCTCGTGTTAGTCTGAACAGCGACTGTGAAAGGGCCAGATACAACATGGGCGTCATTTAACACATCCACTTGAGTCTCACCACCATCTAATTTTACGGTTTCGCCCAAGACCTTTAGGTTCGGCAGATTACAGGTTATCTCAAGACCATTATCCCTATAGTATATGCGGTTGCGCATATTCAACCCCCTGCTTAGGCAATACATTGTTATGTTAGAGGCAATCAAGTTAGCAGTCCAAACATCATCACCCCACATTATCTCAAGCTGGCTGCCAGATATCTGGACATCGTAGTCATATCCGCCATGAATCTGGGTAGGGACACTGAAGTAGTGGTAATAACCCCTGCCCTGCTGAGCCACCATGTTGATGTTGTCGCGAATGCTGTAGCCCACCCGCCTAGCGTCAAGGCTCGTCTTTATGCGCGAGGACTCTGATATTTTGTCGATTGACAGAAGAACCACGACAGAGAACACCAGAATCATGAAGCCAACACCGATTATGAATTCCATGGCTGTTTGACCACGCAGCCTAAGACAGTCCATTTTGTTATTAATATGTTTTTTAACATCATTAATTAAGGCTTCTTAAAACTATGAAAAAATACATACTCGCAATCGCCTTGATTTTAGTACTTGCCCAGAATACATGCTCAGTCAGCTGGCCAACCTTCAGAGGCGACTACACAAGACGGGGAGTCAGCCAACAAAACTCACACTATAACATAAGTAATACGGGACTACTCTGGTCATACCAAACAAACGGCTCAGTAAGGTCATCCCCCGCATTATACGACTTGGACGGCGATAAAAAACTCGAGATAATAGTCGGCTCAGACGACGACACACTATATGCGATAAACTACCTCGGAGAGAAAATATGGAGCTTCAAAGCCGGCGGAAACATAAGATCATCACCCACAATAGAAGACATCACAGGAGATGGAGTGGCTGAAATCCTGTTCGGCTCAGACGACAAAAAACTATACGTCCTAAACAGCAATGGAGAGCTAATGTGGACATACAACACAAGCGGCGCTAT
>CAYXON010000218.1:0-2223 GCA_964467145.1 uncultured archaeon
TTCCCCTTCTTTTGATGTGGTAGGCTTTAGAGTACCTGTGTGCCTCATCCCTTACGGACTTTAACATGTTTAGTGCTGGGTTGTCGTCTGCGAGTTTTATCGCGTGTTTTCTGCGTGGGTGGTGCAGTTCCTCGTCAGCTTTGGATAGGGCGATCACGTTTATGTGCTCTGGTATGTGGGGTCTGCAGGCGTTTAGCTGGGTTTTGCCGCCGTCAAGAAGTATCAAATCGGGGGTCTGCCACTCATTGTGTTTGAGCCTTCGCTGAATCATCTCTGCCATGTTGGCTGGGTCGTTCTGGCTCTGGTTTCTTATCTTGAACCTCCTGTACTGGTTTTTGTCAGGTTTACCGTCTGTGAACACCACCATCCCGCCGACTGTCTCCTTTTCGCCGAGGTTGCTTATGTCGTATCCCTCAATCCTTTTTGGCAGTCGGGGCAGCCTGAATACATCCATCAATATAGTCAGGGGGTCCGGGTTTTTTTTCTGCAGTTGCTCGTGTGTGAGGTGATGTATGCTGTTTTTAGAAGCCATGTCGCAGAGCCTCCTCTTCTGCCCCCTGACTCCGGCGTTTATGCTTATTTTTTTGCCGAGCTTTTTCGCAAGTACTTTTTCAAGGAGTTCTTTGTCTTCAGGATTTGCTGAAGTAACTATCTCGGACGGCGTTATGTCTGGGGTGCTATAGTGCTGTTCTATAAATGCCTTAATTGATTTTGCGGGGTCGTTCGCGTACTCTCCCCTTAGTCCGTGGTGGAGGAGCGCGACGACGCAGTGGTCTCGGACTTTCATCTGGGTTATGTTGGCGTTTGGTTGCGTGTATGCGTAGCCGAGGACGTCCATGTCCTTGAGCTTTGACGATGCGAGGTCGTGTTTTTCGGAGATGGCTGCGACTGCCCTTAGTTTGTCCCTTAGTTTGATGGCTTTTTCGTAGTCGAGTTCCCTGCTTCTTTCTCTTATCTGTTTTCCGAGTTGTTTTGCGAGTTCCACATGTTTTCCAGCTAGGAAATCACAGGCTTGGGAGACTAGTTTCGCATATTCTTTCTCACCGGTTATCGTGTATGGCGCTGCGCATATTCCTAGTGAGTGGTTTAGGCAGGGGCGTTTCATCTGTTTGTGGTCTTTTGCGCATTTGCATATCCCGAATAGTTCGCCGACGAGTCTCGTTATTTTTCTGACTGCGCCCTGGTCGGTGTATGGTCCGAAGTAACGTGAGCCGTCCGCTTCGACGCGTCTTACAAGCTCTATTCGCGGGTATTTCTCGTTTGTTATCCTGAGGTACGGGTATCTTTTGTCGTCTCTTAGCATGACGTTGTATCTGGGCTGGTTTTGTTTGACGAGCGCGTCCTCGAGTATGAGCGCCTCCTGCGGGGTCGGGGTTATTATGGTCTCGACTTTGTGGGCTGCCTCAACAAGCCGCAGGGTTTTCGGGTCCTGGGGTTTGAGGTAGTTTCTTAGCCGGTTTCTGAGGTTGTCTGCTTTTCCGATGTATATTATTTTTGAGTGCTCGTCTTTCCAGATGTATACCCCTGGTTTTTTCGAGGCGTTGCCTATGGTTTTTAGGATTTCCCCGTTCATTTTAGGAGTTTTTTGAGGTATTTCCCAGTGTAGCTTTCCGGGGTTTTTGCAACCTTTTCAGGTGTTCCCTCAGCTATTATTCTTCCCCCCGCGTCTCCGCCGTCTGGGCCCAGGTCGATTATGTGGTCTGCGCATTTTATGACGTCGAGGTTGTGTTCTATGACGACTACTGTGTTTCCTTTGTCAACGAGTCTGTCAAGCACCTCCAGCAGTTTTTTGACGTCGTGGGTATGCAGTCCTGTGGTGGGCTCGTCAAGTAGGTACATCGTCTTGCCTGTGCTGATTTTCGAAAGCTCAAGCGTCAGCTTTATCCTCTGGGCTTCACCACCTGATAGCGTGGTCGCGGGTTGTCCGAGTTTTATGTATCCGAGCCCGACGTCGGCGAGCAGCTTTAGTTTCCTCTTAACTTGCGGTATTTTCTCGAAGAAGTCATGGGCTTCGTCGACTGTCATGTCAAGGACGTCCGCTATGCTCCTGCCCTTGTATTTTATCTGCAGTGTCTGGGGGGTGTATCTTTTGCCTTGGCATTCAGAGCAGGGTATGTATACGTCTGGGAGGAAGTTCATCTCTATCTTGAGTATGCCGTCTCCCTCGCAGGTCTCGCATCTGCCGCCACGGACATTGAAGCTGAACGTTCCCTTCTCATATCC
>CAYXON010000219.1:0-2208 GCA_964467145.1 uncultured archaeon
CCTGACGAAAAAGCAAGACACTCAATACTCAAAGTGCACAGCAAGGGTATGCCGCTCAAAGACGTCAACGTTGAGGAGCTCGCGAAAAAAACAGAAGGATACAGTGGAGCAGACCTTGAAGCACTGTGCAGGGAGGCGGCGATGAACGCGCTAAGAGAAGAGGAAACCCCCAAGTACGTCACATCCGAGCACTTCAGAAAAGCACTTGATGATGTGAAGCCGTCAGTCACTGAGATGGACGCTAAAAGCTACCAGAAGAACCTGAGAAAAACCGGCAAAGACGATAAGGTTGCAGGGTATTACTGAGTTTGTGGGTGTGCCCCCAAGGCAGTACTCGCCCGTTTCTCGCATTAAGCGATATTATTACATCTCCAACCACGGATATGACCAAATGAGGGATTTTAATCCCCCATCAACTACACTTTTGAGGGCACCCCATTTTAATAATTAGAAGAAGAGATAAAAAGCCAATCAGTGCAGGAAGCATCTGACGCCCGTAAACACCATCGCCATGTCATGCTCGTCAGCTGCTGCAATAACCTCCTCATCCCTTATCGACCCGCCAGGGTGTATTACCGCCGTTATACCGGCTTTAGCAGCCTCGTTTATGCCGTCCATGAATGGGAAGAACGCGTCAGACGCCATCACAGCTCCTTTCGCGTGGTCTTGTGCCTTCATGACAGCTATCTTCACTGCATCCACGCGGCTCATCTGGCCTGCGCCTACACCAACTGTGTGATCTTTTTTGGCAAATATTATGGAGTTTGATTTCGTGTGGCGACACACCTTCCATGCGAAAAGCATTGCCTCAACCTCATCTTTTGTGGGCTTTCTTTTTGACACGACCTTCAAGTCGCTCTTTGTCAGCTGACGTGTGTCAGGAGTCTGGACAAGCATCCCGCCAATGACCTTCCTGCAGTCGAGCTCATTGTCTGAGGCCTTTTGAATGTCTCCAACAGACAGCACACGCATGTTCTTTTTTGCAGAAAGTAGTTCGAGCACCTCGTCCGTGTATGATGGCGCTATCAGCACCTCAACAAATGTTGAGATTATCTCTTTTGCAAGCCACGTGTCTGGAGCGCGATTGAGTGCGACGATACACCCGAATGCGCTCATGGTGTCTGCGGTGTGCGCGCGCTCGTATGCATCCAGGATGTTTTCAGCGACTCCGACACCAGAAGGGTTAAGGTGTTTTATTATGACTGCGGCTGGTTCTGTGAATTCCTTCACTAATTCAAGTGCGGCGTTTATGTCGAGTATGTTGTTGAAGGATAATTGTTTGCCCTCAGACAGCACCTTTGCATTTGAGACACAGCATCCTGGATTGTCTGTCCGATAAAATGCTGCGCGCTGGTGGCTGTTCTCGCCGTACCTCAGGTCATATGCTTTTGTCAGGCATATCCCGAATTTTTCAGGAAATCCTGTGTTGTTTTTTTCTGAGAGGTAATTTTGGATTATTAGGTCGTACTCGCCTGTGTGGGCGAACGCCTTAACGGCGAGTCTTTTTAGCGTGTCCTCATGCACTGAATTTTTGTTTGACTGAAGCTCTGCAATTATTGTGTCGTAGTCTTTCGGGTCAACTATGACCGCGACGTGCTTGTGATTTTTCGCAGCAGCCCTCACAAGCGTTGGACCGCCCACATCAATGTTTTCTATCGCGTCAGAGTAGGTGGCATCAGGTCGTGAAATGGTCTTTTTGAAGGGATAGAGGTTAACTGCAACAAGGTCTATCAGTCCTATGTCGTGTTCTTTGATTTTCTGAAGATGTGAGGGTTTGTCCCTGTCTGCGAGTATGCCAGCCTCTACTTTCGGGTGGAGTGTTTTTACGCGGCCATCAAGCATTTCTGGGTATCCAGTATAGTCTGAAACATGTATGACTGGTGTTCCTGATTGCTCGATTTTTTTTGCTGTGCCGCCGGTAGAGATTATTTCGATGCCGAGTTTGTGTAGTTTGATCGCGAAATCAACAATTCCCGTCTTGTCAGAAACGCTTATTAGAGCGCGTTTAACCTTCAACACAAACCACCAAGTAAAGATTAAGAATAATTAGGTTAAAAAAGGTTTTTATTACTGGGCTTTTGTTTTGGCTGCCTGTAGTGTGTTTTCGAGAAGGGCGGCTATTGTCATGGGTCCTACTCCCCCCGGAACGGGTGATATGTAGGAGCATTTGTCTGAGACTTTTTCGAAGTCGACGTCGCCGACGGTTTT
>CAYXON010000220.1:0-2201 GCA_964467145.1 uncultured archaeon
AGTGGTGAAGAGCTATCTCCCAGGCGTTTCCCCTATGTCTCTCAGAATTAAGACTTTCACGCAACCTATCCTCTAAGCCCTCTGGAAATTCTGTTGAGATGCCGATACTGCGTAGTCTGTGATGCGCCTGAGCAACAAGCCTCGCCTGCATACCCCGCTTTCCCAAATCAGTCTTCATAAGCGCGATATCCTCAGCAGATGGCGTGTGATGCATGCCAATCTTGTTCAGCATGAAGTAGTAGTGTGCAAGCGGACCCCCGCCACCGTCAGCCCTTAACCTGCCAAACCCATCCTCCAAAACCTCCCGTTCACCATCAGGTATCTGCTGCGGACTACCAAATTCAGCTAAAAAATAGTATTCCTCAGCAAGCTGCCACCCAATATTATTTGGCTGACTAGAGGTTCTGAGAAGACCCCTAAGATGTGAGAGCTTACCCCAGACACCCTTAAGTTCAGCCTCAGTCACAGAAACCCATGTCATAGTCTCAGATGCGGGAGGCATAGAAAGAAGCGGAGCCTGCCTAAAAGAGGTGGCTATGACCATAGTAATAATGGGGAATAAATGGGTAAAATACTCAGAGTTCAACTATGACGTAGTTTTTACCCATATATGCTTTTCTTTTGCCGAGATAATCCATCAGTTGATTGTTCTGCCCAAGATAGTAAGGTTCAGTCATCACAAGATATCTCGCACCCATTTTGCGGTATTTTTCGACAGTATCAGGCGACAGACTCTCAGGCCTTATAACCCACCCCCGCCGGTCACAGTAGTACAGTATCTCAGGTTCAGTGTCCGGCCGGTGCGGGACAGTGAGTATCAGAGAATCCAGTTTGTCTATTTCCTGGAGTTTATTGCCTGCATCGTATGCGGAGATGGCATAGAGGTTGTAAAGCGGCATCAGAGTGGTTGAGGAATAATAAAGAAGCAATATGCAAAGTAGTAGGGGGGCTGCTGGCGTTCTGAACACATCACCTAATTTTTTCATCCCAGAAGCTATGTAAAACGAGCCTACTGGTATGAGCGGCATCTGATAGTAGGTGTGGATGTAGTTTTGTTTTGACAAGAGTAGAACATACGCTAAAGTTGAGACAAACCAGATTTGGAAGAACCTATTCTTTCGGCTGATAAACAATCCCACAAGAAGCAATATGAATCCAGGTTCGGTGAAAATGACGCCCTTAAACCTGTTGAAAAGAGTGATGTAGAATCCCCCATCCCACATTAGCCCATTAGCTTCTGTGCGTTCTGAAAGTAATCTGCTAATGACGTAGATATCCGCCTGGTAGTGGATAAACAAGTAGTATGTGGATGGCACCAATATCACAGCCGAAAAAAACAGGAGTATTCCCCTGTTGAACAACAGTCGCCTACCATGTTTTTGATATGCAAGATAAGCAATAGGCAAAAGCACGTATAATGCGGTGAGTTTGGAAAGTATCGCAAGTGATGTGAATGCTATCGAATATGTGAGGTTTCGACTTATGGGTTTCTCCAAGTACTTGGTGAAGTGATAAAGTGACGCGATTGTGAAAAATAACATGCCCGACTCAGGCATTGGAACACGGGTAAAAAAGACGTTTAGGGGCAGTATCGCGTAGGTGAAGGATGTTAGCAGGGCTGTTTGTTCATCAGCGTAGTGCTTAACCAGGTTGAATAGATACACTGTCGCCCCAAGCGAAAAAATGATGGGCACCACACGCCCCACCCAATCCTTAACACCAAAAAAAAGGTATAAGAAAGCGGTTAAATAAGGCGTCACCTGCAGTTCGAGCTCGGTTACTCCGCGACCCGCACCCACCCAATCGACCTGAGGCGCCAAGACATTAAAACCGTTCCTGTAAAAATTGCGGGCAATCGCTGCAGTGTCGGTCTGACGCCAGCTGTGATGATCCAAGAAGGGTTGAGTAACATGATATAACCTAAGACACAACCCAACAACAAGAATTATCACGAGAATTGCATGAATCCTATTTATCCTGAGGACGATTTTTTTACCCATAGCACCACACATATCTTTTTATATGCCACATCTGACCCGCACCCGTTTCAACCATACTAAAAGTAGTAATAATGTTTATTATGCTGAAGACAAGACTAAAAGACTTTTTACAGACTTTAAATATGTTGTTTCATAAGTGGTTCTACAATGGATTACACTAGACCCGTTCCGGGAAAACAGATGTTCGAAGCGCTGAAGAAC
>CAYXON010000221.1:0-2198 GCA_964467145.1 uncultured archaeon
GAACTGGGGCTCCCCCGCTCTGCCCTGGTGCGCAAGACACACTACCCTTGCTTTTTTTTCGGAAAGCTCCCTGATAGTGGGTAGGTGTGAGCGCATGCGCCGGTCCTCAAGAAATTCACCAGTAGAAGGATCAAGGGGTGTGTTAAGGTCAAGCCGCAGTATAACAGTCTTCCCAGCAAAATTAAAGTCGTCCAGTGTTGAAATACCCTCAATCATCTTAATGCACCAAAGGATATCAATTAGTATTACCAGATAAAAACAGCATTTTTAACCTCAATCAATATAAGGGTTCAGTATGGATGTTTCGCAAGCCATAAGGACTAGAAGAAGCGTCAGAGAATACACGAAAGAAGATGTCACAGACGAGGAAATCCATGAAATACTTGAGGCAGGCTCCTGGGCCCCGTCAGGGCTGAACAACCAACCATGGAGATTCAAGATACTAAGGGGTGTTGAAAAGGCTGAAATAGCCAAACACACAAAGTATAGGGGTATTATAGAGGATGCGCCAGTCTGTGTCGCAGTATTCTTAGACCCAAAAGACTCATATGACAGGACAAAAGACCTACAATCAATAGGAGCATGCATACAAAACATGCTGTTAGAGGCTCATAACCATGGTTTAGGGGCTGTTTGGTTGGGTGAGATACTAAATGGGAGATATGAGGTTCAGAAGGCTTTAAACATTGAAAAAGAGCTAATGGCAGTGATAACAATAGGTCATCAAAGTGTTAAAACAGTGATTAGCAGGCGTAAAAGCCTAAAAAAGCTGTTATTATAGTTAAAATAATATTATAAAGTACGAATAAGCTTTAATTTAAAAAATAAGCTCAAAATGAACTCAAAAAAGCATTATTGTTACTATCGAACTTTTATTTATTATTTTGGATTAGTTCGAACCTTTTATTATTTGTTTTAGCTAAATAGCCTGTATTGTCCACTTGAAGATATAAATAAAACAACAGTTAATCAGTACTGTGTTAAAACCCTAGGGTATCCTACGGATTGCCCAAGGGGTCAAAACACAAAACAAAAGAGGAAAAAACGAAAATGAGAACTTTGAACAAAGTTGGTTCAATCGCCGCAGGCGCCCTCATGCTCGGAGCAGCAATCTCCGGCGCAGTGAGCGCAGGCATGGACGACACAGGACTAACTAAGGGCTTCTTCTACGACGCCGGATACAACCCAATGGTCCAAATCGTAGTTGGAGAAAAAGGAATGGCAACCGACGCTGTCGCAGCAGGTAACATCGCGGCAGTAATAGGTAACCTAGCCTACACCAGCACAACAGCTGCAGCAACAGGCGGCAGCTCAAGCGGGTCAGTAGTCTTAGGAATCTCCGCAAGGGGAGCCACTGGAAAATACGAACAGGCATCACACGATGCTCTAGGCGGAAGCAGCACAATGCTGATTAAAGGAAACCGCGACGCAGGTTCGAAGTACGACTTCTACAACAGCAATGAAGGATTGTACATGAACTACACAAACCACAACATCGAGACATACAACCGCGGAGAATTCATCAGCTACAGCCTAGCGTGCGACCAGCAAGAAAGAACAGAAGCAGGAATCCTAAAGAAAGGAACGTACAACAACGTACACTGTCTATTCTGTGAAACACTATGTCTTGGAAGTCTTGAAAACCCAGAACACGAAATGGAAGAGTCAATAACAGTTGACTTCGACAAACTACAGTACTACGAAGACGGACTAGGAACAGACGACGCCGAAGTGCTAACCCTAAAGGTTAACAGCAAAGCAATCACCTACAACCTAGACGCAGGGTACGTACCAATGAACAAGGTAAAAGACTCAGACGCAAGTGAAATCGACTTCGAATGGAGAGGACAATTCATCCTATTCGGGGAAGAGTACTACACAAAAGACATACAAGGCACAGACAAGATATACCTAGCAAAAGGAAAGATACTGGACGACATCTCATCTGAAGGATACACATCCGAATACATGGGATACAAGTTCAAGATCGACCACCTAATATACTCAGAAGAGTACAAGGTCGCAGGTATACTACTTGACGTTGAAAAACCAGACGGAACCGTAGTCCAAACACAAATATCAAAAATGGCAAACGGAATCGTCGACGACATAGAAGTAGCCGGTGTATACGCTGAAGAAGCAGACGCAGTCGCAACAGCCTCAATAATAGTATACGACACAACAACAAACGTACTACT
>CAYXON010000222.1:0-2195 GCA_964467145.1 uncultured archaeon
TTTTGTAGCCTTGCGCGAGCTCACTTATGTGGACGTCTTTTTTGAATACTGATGAGGGGGTTGAGCCGAGCATTGTGCCGCCTCGCACTAGCATCCCAGCTACTGCATCGCGGTTTAGGGGTATTGTGTTGGCTTCAAGAAGTCCTTTCCAGCCCTCAAGTATTCCGACGACCTCGTATCCCTTGTTTTTTTCTGCGGAGCGCACTACTGCTCTTATTGTGGCGTTTAGTCCGGGGCAGTCTCCCCCGCCTGTTAGCACTCCTATTTTCAACTTAGTAGTATTCTCTCGCGTCTCGTGAGGCTTTGAAGATTTCCTCAAGGCTTGTTATGAGTTCTTTGTTGCCGATGTATAATGGAACTCTTGAGTCCGTGTTTATGGGGTCTATGTCGAGGAGGTTTTTGCTGCCGCATGATGAGCTGCCTCCTGCTTGTTCTGCTATGAGTGCCATTGGGTTTCCTTCGAAGACGAGCCTGAGTTTTCCTCTGGGGTTGTCTATTGTTGCTGGGTATCCGAAGAATCCTCCGTGGTGTAGTATTTGGTTGAAGTCTCCGACAAAGCTTCCGCCGTAGCGGTTTTTGAGGCCCTTGTTTCTTAGAAGCCTGACGACTAGGTCGAACTCAGGTATCCATTTGTCTGGGTTTCCTCCGACCCCGTATATTTTTGGTTCTGGGAATTTCAGGTTTTCTTTGAGTAGTATGAAGTCTTCGGTTGTTCTTCTGGATTTTATGAATTCGTGGACTCCGTCTCCTGTTGTGAAAACGAGTGTTGTGTTTGGGCCGTATAGTTTGTAGAGTGCCGCTATCTGGTTTCTGCCTTTGGTTGGTTTGTCTTTGGCTTTGTATATTCCGATTATTGTGCCGAATAGGTTGTTGCTTTTGACGTTTGATGAGCCGTCAAGGGGGTCCATTGCGACGTTGAATTTTCCCTTGCCGCTTTTGCTTTTTACGGGCTCTGGCAGCTCTTCGCTGACGACCATTTTGACAAGGCCTGAGTCTATGAGCTTTTCAGTTATGAAGTCGTTGACCCAGACGTCGAGTGCTTTCTGGTCTTCGCCGTATTTGTTTTTGGTTCCGGCGTCCCCTATTCTGTGGGGGAATTCTTTACGTATTGGTATGACGAGTTTTGACAGTAGCAGTATCAGTTCTGCAAGGTCTTTTTCAACTTTTTTCTTAGCCAGGAAATCCGCAAGTTTAATTTCAGCATCCATGTATTACACCCTTTGGAATGTATTACATCTTGGGTATTTTATCCTTATTTATTCAGATTCCGAGCTTGTCCCAGAGGCTTCCGCCTGGTTTGTCCTCTATTTGGGCGAGTTCGGCTATTTTCTCCCTCTGTTTTTTGTTTAGTTTCTTAGGTATCTCAACCGTTATTTTGACGTGTTGATCTCCTTTGCCATTGCCTTGCAGGTGCGGTATGCCCTGATTTTTGAGCCTGAATATTGTGTGGCTTTGCGTGCCTGCCGGTATTTTTAGTTTGGCTTTTCCGTCTATTGTGGGCACATCAAGTTCTGTGCCGAGCGTTGCTTGGCTGAATGTTATCGGCATCTCGCACACTATGTCGTCTGTGTGTCTTGTGAAGACTGGGTGTTCTTTCTCGTGTATGACAACGTATAGGTCGCCTCTTGCACCGCCTTCAGGGCCTGCGTTTCCTTCGCCTGTTAGTCGCATGTGGTTTCCCTCTGATATGCCTGCAGGTATTTTGACGTTTATGTCTCTTGTTTTTTTGACTATCCCTTGTCCCGTGCATTCGCTGCAGGGGTTGTCTACTTTTGTGCCTGTGCCTGAGCACCCAGAGCATGTTGAGGCTGTCTGGAAGTATCCGAACGGGGTGCGTCTCTGTTTTATTGTTTGTCCTCTTCCGCCGCATTCTTTGCAGGTTGTTCTTTTTCCTGTTTTGGAGCCTGTGCCGTTGCATTGTTTGCAGCGTTCGAACCTGGTTATTGTTATGTTTTTTTCCGTGCCTTTCGCTATCTCCTTGAGTGCGAGGTCTATGTCGTATCTTAGGTCTGAGCCTCTTCGGCTTGCTCGTCTGCTGCCCTGAAATCCGCCGCCGCCTTCCCCTCCTCTGAAGAACATGTCGAAGATGTTTCCGTGTCCGAAGAAGTCGCCGCCTCCCCCGCCACCAAATAGGTCGAATAGGTCGTCTTTGTGTGTGAAGTTTTGCCAGGTGAATCCTTGACCTCCGAAGTTGA
>CAYXON010000223.1:0-2181 GCA_964467145.1 uncultured archaeon
AAGGCAAACTCTGTTCGAAACATATACGGCATACTCAATGGAACAACCAACTATATCCTCTCAAAGATGACTGAGGAGGGTGTGGATTTCAACTCAGCCCTTAAGGAGGCGCAGGAGCTCGGGTACGCGGAGTCAGACCCTGAAAACGACATAAGCGGCAAAGACTCAGCAGTCAAAGTAGTCATATTAGCGAACGCCTTGATGGGCGCGAACATAAAGATGTCAGACCTCAAAGTCGAAGGCATAAAGTCCATTACCCCTGAGGCTATTGAGGTGGCTGCAGAGTACGGCTACACCATAAAGCTCATAGGTGATGTCGCAGCAAGAGAGGTTAGCCCAAGGCTAATACCTGTTGAGCATCAGTTGAATGTCGGCGGAAACCTCAACGCAATACTTGTAGAGACCGACTTAGCCCAGGATATAACCTTAATTGGGCATGGGGCGGGGCCGGCGCAGACTTCATCTGCGATACTAAGCGACATAATAGCTGTTGCAGGGAGCCTTTGAATTAATCACCTTGGCATATTGGGAGGTTGTGTTGGAGGCATTGCTCCTTTTGGCTGCATCGTAGGAGGTACACCATTTGGCATCGTAGGCGATACACCACCCGGCATCATGGGGGGTGTGTCACCAGGCATCTGGGGCGGTGCGCCTTCAGGCACTCCCTCAGGCGCTTGCCTGCCCTCACCAATCGGTCCTGGACCGCATTCTCCTGAGGAAATCGTTTGATTTTTAGTTGATATCTCAGATTTTGGGAGTGTTTCGCACAGTGGGGGTTTCTCCTTTAGCGCGCCGCATACAGCCTTCAAAAAGTCGGTAGTGTTTCTGCCTTCACTGTATTGTTTGCTTTGCAGATACATTGTGGGGCTGCCGCGTGCGCCGACCTTCTGGGATTCCTCAGTAGATTTTTTCAGAAGAGCCTTTCCCTCATCGCCTTCTGAGCACACTATCATCTGCTCATAGTCTATGCCGGCTTCGTCTGCGCAGATGAGCCAATCTTTTTGGAGGTTAGCGTATCTGCAGAGTATGTAGTCCATGTATCTGTAGTCTTCAGGATAGTTTTTTATCGCGCAAACCTGCCTCAGGTCTTCGGCGACCTCGGCAGGCCCCTGCAGGCTTGTGAATACGCCATTGGAGCCGAGGGTCGCTATGTGGTAAGGCGTGAACTCTATGTAATCTCCAGCCTCTTTGAGTATTGGATTGATGTTTTTCATGACTTGGCCACTGTAGGGGCAAAGTCCACGTATGTAAAAGTCGAGCTTCACCCTTTCGCCGGAGTATCTCAGCTGTTCTTCTTTTCCTAGCAGTAGCTGTGTCAGGGAGTATAGAACCAGTATTATTATTGCTGCAGCTGCGAGGAATGTGATGTTTCTGTTGAGTGTCCTGGATGCCTTGGGTTTTTTTGCAGGAGGGGATTTTCTTTTGTGTTTGGCAGTATCAGCTCTGTATTTGGGCTTGATAATTGGGGTTTTGCTTTTTGACTTGGCAGTTCTGATTTTACTTTTGGAGGTGACAGCCTTTACCTGAGGTTTATGTTTTTTAGTGATTGTGTTTTTGGTTTTTTCCTTATGACTAAGTGTTTTCTCCGACAGTGTTTTTTTCTTCTTTTTGGTAGCCGCCTTCTTCGCCATTGTTGTTAATTATTCAATCAATGGTATTTATCCTATTTTAGTCTAGGCTTTTGTGTTTGAGAAGTAGTGAGTTTGTGACGACGCTTACGGAGCTCATCGCCATTGCGGCGCCAGCCATCATTGGGTCAAGGAGCACCCCCGTGAAAGGGTACAGTACGCCTGCCGCGATTGGTATGCCCAAGACGTTGTAAAAGAGGGCCCAGAATAGGTTCTGCTTGATTTTGCCCATGGTTATTTTGCTGAGTCTGAGCGCTTTGAGGACGTCCATTACGTTGTTTTTCATAAGGACTATTTGCCCGCTTTCCATGGCGACGTCGGTGCCGGAGGCCATGACTATCCCTATGTCTGCTTGAGCGAGCGCGGGTGCGTCGTTTATTCCGTCGCCTGTCATTGCCACGAGCTTACCCTCAGATTGTAGTTTTTTGACGTAGTCTACTTTGTCTTGTGGCAGGACTTCAGCGAACACATTGATTATCCCGATTTGCGCGGCGACCGCCTTTGCAGTTCTTGTGTTGTCGCCGGTTATCATGTACACTTCCACCCCAAGCTT
>CAYXON010000224.1:0-2174 GCA_964467145.1 uncultured archaeon
CCGAAGCGTTCATTATATTCTTGTGTTCTGTCTATCTGTTGAATTAGTGAGTTTTTGTCGAGGAGATAGTATGCGTCAACTGACACAAAATCCACATCAATCAGTCGCAGAAGTTGCGTGTCAAGCACCCGCTCATAGTGTGCTGTGAGTGGGTGGCCGTATATGTCCGCCTCCTTTAGGTATTTGCCGTGCCTGTGGTACCAGTCCGTCACTGAAGGGTCGGTGTAGAATCCGTAGAGTGATCCTATGAGGTTTATCTCGTTCATGACAAGCCATGAGAATAGTTGTGGTTTGTTGGCCCACCTTGAGGCTATGTATTGTAGCTGGTTTTTTGTGAGGTTCTGTGCTTTCTCGTTTGTGAAGTATTCCTCTGGGGTTTTCAGAAATCCCCCATTTTTTATGTTGTAGGGGTGGTTTTCCCACTCTGGGTCAAATAGGGTGTCAAGTTGGCCGTGGTTGATTATCATAAGCTGCAGGTATATGCCGTTTTCGCGGGCGTAGTCCATGATTTTGTCGAGCTTCCATGCGTTTTTTAGGTTATAATATCCTGCGCCGCCGTAGCCGCTCCAGTCGCGGTTCCATTCAAGTGCGAAAGACCAGGGCGCCATCCAGACCTCAGCGTAGTTCATACCTGAGTCGCCCATTTTGCGGAATATTTCCTCAAAGTAGTAGGTGGCGTTATCCTCACCAACCTGCTCACCTATTATCCCGGAGTATCTTATGTCAGTCGGGGAGGGAACATCCAATCCGAGGGGGTAGAAGATTGCGCCGTCGTCAAAGCTGAAGAAATTCGGATTATCCTTGTTTACCCCGATAAAACCCCGCTCATCTGATGGTGTGACTTCAAAGTATTTTTTTGCGCTTTTTCTCACGCCACCAGAGTCTCTAACAATTATTTCGATACTGTGTCTTCCAACACGCGTTGGGGTGTAACGTATCCTCCAATGCGGAAGACCATTGGGTGTGAGGACTTCACCACCTTTGGGGCTGAGTGAGCGCTTATAGTCTTGGAAGTAGAATCCACTGACTTTCTCGACCTCACCCCCAGGTAATGTGAAAACTCCTTCAACAGAGACCTCTGCAGGGTCAAATGGATTGACGTAAGTCCTTGGTAGATTGAACATAGCCTCAACCTCACCATACAAGCCAACAGAGTCAGAGGATAAATTAAATGTAGGAAATACTGTGGCAACACCATCAAGTTCGGCTGTGAGCTCATCAACAAGTATCGACCCAGAGTATGTTTGTTTAGAGTATACCTTGAGCCCGACCACCTCAACAGATGATGCAACACTTTGGGACCAGATTCTGTCGTGGCCGATGTTTTCCAAACTCGCGCTATCAGAAGAGATATCAATTGTTATCTTGTTCCACTTATTTGCAGAAAGTGGGAAGTACCTGCTCTGGTACCATCTGCCCTCATCGTCAATCAAAAACACGACGACACTCAAATCATCTGGTGCGTCATCACCTGCGAAAACACTGAATGATAGGTTAGTGTATATTCCAAGATTCCAGAGGACTCTTTTTTCCACTTGCGCCTCACCAGGGAATGAAACGTCGACACGTAGGTAGTTGCCGCCGATGTTTTTTGGAAGAAGACCCACTGATTTTGCTGAGTCACTCCCGTTTTTCGATGCACTCCATAGGTCACGCTCAGAGCGAAAATCAAAGAGTGTTAGATAAGTGGTTGTTTGAGTTTCATACACTATTGAATAGAGAAAAAACAACAATGCCAGAGCTGAAACCAGAAACATCCAGAAAGCCTTTTTGGACATCATAACACAGAGTAAACCATTTAAATGAAACAAGTAATAAGTAGGGTAATTAGGCTTATATCAGGTATTTTAACGTGTCCTTCGGAATATTAGATATGGCGTTGTTTAGCAAACCATCATATATGCCACCCACTGGAAGAGACCCGGAATTCATAGGGAAAGTGATGACTCACATGGAGGGGGGTGATGTGCCCGAGTTCACCACATGCGCCATCTTGGCTGAGTGGTTCAACCAGAGGAGATACGGGCCAATTACTGAGGTGCTAAGTTTAAGCAGGCAGAAAGGCGCCCAAAAACCAGTTGACGCAGATAACGAGTTCACAAAAGCGCTCGCTCTTACGTATAGGGGGGCTGCGGCCGCCAAATCAGGGGGTAAAAGGGGCAAGGAAGAGGTCG
>CAYXON010000225.1:0-2163 GCA_964467145.1 uncultured archaeon
TGAACATCGGATTTTTCACAGACTCCTACTTCCCGCAAGTCAACGGGGTAACATACACCCTCCGCGCGTGGAAGCAGAAGCTGCAGGAGAGAGGACATAAAGTCCACATATACTACCCAAGCGGCCAGTACACGCCAGCAGAAGGCGAGACCCCGATACCGGCGGTCGATTTCCCCGCATACCAAGGATATAGGATGGCAATTCCCTTGAATGTTCCCAAAAACGCGAAATCACTGGATATAGTGCATGAGCACGGACTATATGGCATGGCGATACTCGGGCTTATGGCCTCAAAAAAACACAAACTCCCGAAGATACTCACATTCCACACCCCAGGCGACCAATACACACAGTACCTGCCGCTCTCATCTGTTTTCGGCGGCGCATACACGAGGGCGTACATGCTCTGGGAGAGATGGCTCCTTAACAGGTTCGACCATGTGACGACAGCATCTGAGATCGTGCGCCAGAGACTTTTAGAAAACGGGATAAAAGATGTTGATGTGCTGTCAAACGGCATAGACCTGGACATATTCAGGCAAGTTGACTGCAGTGAATTCAAAAAAGAAAATGGAATAGGAGACGAGAAAGTCATAGGTTTCTGTGGAAGGCTCGGATATGAAAAGCACGTCGAAGACCTGATAAACGCGGCAGACAAATTTGACGGAACCGTGCTCATAGCAGGCGGCGGCCCAGCAGAGGAACACTACAAGAGCATGGCCCGCGGCAAAAAGAACGTGAAATTTCTAGACTTCATGGACAGAGAGAAATTGATAAGGTTCTACAGCGCACTTGACGCTTTCGTTTTCCCGTCATTTTGCGAGACACAAGGCCTTGTCGCACTTGAGTCCATGGCCTGCGGAACACCAGTCGTCGCAGTTCCAGTACTTGCTCTGAAAAACACCGTAGAAGATGGCATAACAGGATATCACTACACCCCAAAAGACACAAACGACCTTCTTGAAAAAGTTGAACGCTGCATCAGCGAGAAAAAAAGCCTTCAGAAAAACTGCTTCACAGAAGCTGAGAGAAACTCTGTTGAAAAAACCGTCGACAGGCTTGAGAAGATATACACGGGAATGCTTTAGTCCTTCATGTCCATGAGCTTAGCTATGCTGAAGCCGACATGTATTGAAGACACACCACCAAGCGCTATCGGTATCCAGTAAAACAGTATCCGGTCTATGACAACTATTGCTGCCGCGGCCTCAAGTGAGACACCGAAGTAGTGGAACATGCCGGTCCCTATCCACTCCCACATCCCAAGCGCCCCAGGAAGTATCGGCAGAAGGCTCACAGTAACAAGTACCGCATATACTATCACAACTATCTCAAAATCTATCGGAACACCGACTGCAAGGAATATGAAATAAACCCTAAGAAGAGTCAGAATCCATGTGAAAGACGAAAGCAGTATACCGTAAAACAGCGTGGTCTTGTCTGTTATGGTCGTCCGTATGCTGTTGTGGAAACTTGAGAAAAGCTCCTCAACCTGCTCCTCTATCTGGCGCACATATTTTTTTAGATAAGATACCCTCGCAAAAACACCGAGTATCTTGTTGAACGCGCGAAGTGAGTGATCTTTGCTGAATATTATCCCCAAAGCAGCGCCGAAAAGCGCAATTATGATAAACCCTATTATGGCGAGTATCCATGCAAGCCTTACATCAAGTGAGTTTTTGAAAACCAAAATCACTGCAATAAGGTTTATTGCAAGCGCAGGGACAAGAGATATGAAAAGGTCGACAAATACTGTCGCGAAAGCCTTCTCAATCTTTATGTTGTCAATTTTACTTATCACATAAGCCCTTATCGGCTCACCACCTGCAAGACTCATGGGGGTTAGGTTGTTTACCATGAAACCTATCATCGAGGTCTGCACAACATTAAGAAGCGACACACCATACCGCCGTATCACTATGTACCAGCGGGCTGACATGAGAAAAAGCGTCACAAGCTGGATGAATACCAACATCACAAACCAACCAATACTGATGCTTGAGGTTATTTCGAAGAATTTATCAAAATCCAGCGAGTAGAATAGGAGTGCCAGCAAAATGACACTTATTAGAAAGAGTGTCGCGCGCTTTCGGTACATACAATAGATATTACCGAGGAAAAATAAAACAGGAAAACATGACAGTTATTCGTTGATTAACGTGT
>CAYXON010000226.1:0-2155 GCA_964467145.1 uncultured archaeon
GGTCTATTAACTCATGTTCGCTCATCAGATAGTTATTTGTAGTAGGTTGTAGAAAAGTAACTTGAATTCATTTTTTTTATCTAATTTTTTTTCCCCCCCCCCTAAAAGGTCCCAAGTGGACTAGTCGGGATTCGAACCCGAGGCCTTCTGATTGCCAACCAGACGATCTACCGGACTGATCTACTAGCCCATACGTTTTTTTTCTTGCCAGATTTTTGTGGTTTTTCTGGTGCATGTGGAAAGGTGATTTCGCAGAGGTCGGGATTTGAACCCGAGTTCCCAAGGGGAACAGGATTAGCAGTCCTGCGCGTTAAACCATGCTCTGCCACCTCTGCAAATGGAATTGTTGTTTTTACTTTAGTTTTTCTGCTTCGTCGATGAGCATTATTGGTATGCCGTCTTCTACCCTGTATTTGAGTTTGCATGCCATGCATGTCAGGCTTTCCTCTTGTTTGGTGTTTTTGTAGTTGAGGTCGCCTTTGCATTTGGGGCAAGCCAATATCTCAAGGAGTTTCGGGTCGACTGTCATGTTTTTAGAATACGGGTTTAGGGGTTATAAATTATTTTTTACTCCATTTGCGGGGGTATGTTTCAGCGTGCATCAGGACCCGTGAGGTGAACGCTACCTCACCGTTTTTGGCGTTATACGCGGCATCGGAGCTCATGAGGGCGGTTGCTAGTGCTATGAGTTCGCCTTTCAGTGTCAGAAGCGCGATTGTGTCGTTTTTTTTGATGTTTTTTGTAAGTTTGGAAACACCTGGTGCTGCGAGTGTCGCACCATGGCATACCGCGGAGACTGCTGAATCCCTGAGCCATATTTTGGGTAGGTGGTCGACTGCAGTCTCTATGGGTTGTATTAGTTTTCTGAGGCCTGTTTCGTCCTTGTTTTGGCGGTAGTTCTCAAGGGCGTCGCGTAGGTCGTGTAGTGTGACTATTGTTTCTTCTGTGTATGGTCCGGCTCGTGTTCGCCTTAGTTGTTGCATGTGCGCGCCGACCCCAAGTATTAGGCCGAGGTCGTGGCATAGTTTTCTGATGTATGTCCCGGCTTCGCAGTCGACTGTGAATAGTACGTAGTCTCCTTCGCGTTCGATGTATCTTATGTCGTATATTGTGCGGGTTCGTAGCTGTCTTTTGACTGCGCTTTTCAGGGGTGGACGCTGGTAGAGTTCGGTCTTGAACAGGCTTAGTGTTTTTTTGATTTGGCTGTTTGATGTGTCGTTGTGAAGTTTCATCAGCGTCATGTATTGTTTTCCGGCGACAAGTAGTGCCTGCAGTACTTTGGTCGCGTCCTCAAGGCCGACTGGCAGGACGCCCGTGACTTTGGGGTCGAGTGTGCCTGAGTGTCCGACTTGTTTGAACTGAAACATCTGTTTGACCCATGCGCTGACTTCGTGTGAGGTTGGACCTGCAGGTTTGTCTATGTTGACGACCCCCTTTCTTATGTGTTCCTCGATTGGTCTTTTGTTTGGGTCGCAACCGTATTTTGGGTCTGTTGACTCCTCGCATTTGATTAGGATATCTTCTTCCATGTTAGGATTAAATCCCATGCGCGGACGCTGATGGGGTTTGTCTTATACAAGATTGAGTTTCGCAAGTTCTTTTGCGATGTCTTTACCCTTTATTGTGGTGGGTGTCGGCTCAAGGTGCGAGCCAGATACTGTCTTGATTCTGGCGTTGACTCCCTCGACTGTGAATCCGTCCTCGACCTTTGCTGTTATGACACAGAATTCTCCGGCGTCACGTCCTGCGGTCTTCCTGCAGACCCTTCCAACATCAAGTATGGCCATATTGGACAAAATGTAGGTAAAACATATATAAAAACTGAAAAAACAGGATAATTCAATGAGTTAAGATGTTAGATGAGCTAAAGAGGTTTTGCGTGGGTGTGGACTTGCATGGGACACTGATTGAGGACCGTGAACTCATACGAGGGGAGCTTACGGAGCCGCTTATTGCAGCTCTTTCTGCTGCAAGGGATTATTGCAGGCTTTTCATCTGCACAGGCAACGACCTCACCTTCGTCAAAAGAAAGATACCCCCTGAGGTTCTTGATTTATTTGACGGGATGATTTTGGAGACTGGGTGCGCGCTATCAAACGGGCAATCAGAGGAGGTTTTGGTTGATGTTGAAGGTGTTGATGCTATGCGGGCACTT
>CAYXON010000227.1:0-2108 GCA_964467145.1 uncultured archaeon
CTGGACGAGCTTCCGGAAGTGCGCATCTTCCCTGCAAAGCACTACATCGTGCCGCAGGGGGCAAAGGAGCGCGCGCTCCGCGGAATACGCGCGGAGCTGGAGGCGCGCCTGCCTGATTTGTCAGACATTGAGGCATATCGCCTCAAGCAGCGCACGAATTACGACCTTGAGCTCATTGAGGAGCTCGGCTACTGCAAGGGAATAGAAAACTACAGCCTACACCTTGAAGGCAGAAAACCAGGCGAGCCCCCGAACACGCTACTGGACTTCTACCCAGAGGATTGGATATGCTTCATGGACGAATCACACATCGCGGTGCCGCAGATAAGGGGAATGCACAACGGAGACAGAAGCAGGAAACAAACGCTTGTGGACTACGGCTTCAGGCTTCCGTCCGCACTCGACAACCGCCCACTTAACTATGACGAATTCACAAAACACCTCAAACAGGCGATATTCGTGTCTGCAACACCAGCAGACTATGAGAAAACCGTTTCACAACAGGTGGTTGAGCAGATAATCAGGCCAACCGGCCTTATCGACCCAGAGGTCGAGGTGAGGCCTGCGAAAAACCAAGTTGAGGACTTCATAAAAGAGCTTGACATACGCGTCAAAAAAAGCCAGAGGGTACTTGCTACAACACTCACTAAAAGAATGAGCGAAGACCTCTCCGAGTACCTGCAACAGAGGGGATACGATGTCAGGTACCTCCACAGTGAAATAAACACATTCGAAAGAGTCGACATACTCCGTGACCTGCGCGAGGGAAAAACAGACGTCGTAGTCGGCGTCAACCTGCTACGGGAAGGCCTAGACCTTCCAGAGGTGTCGCTTGTCGCATTAATGGACGCAGACCAGGAAGGGTTTCTGAGAAGTGCGACAAGCCTAATACAGACTATAGGGAGATGCTCAAGAAACGTCGAAGGCAAAGTCATACTCTACGCTGACAAGACAACCGAGAGCATGAGAAAAGCCCTTGACGAAACCGGAAGAAGGCGAAAAATCCAGCTAGAAAACAACAAAAAACACGATATAACCCCGAAAACAATAAAGAAGAAGATACATGAGCGGATTGTCGAGGAAAAACAAGCCCTTAAAGCCGACGAAGAGATAGTGAGCCATCTGCCAGAGGGCGAGATAGAGCGCCTCATGCGGGAGGCGGCAGAAAGGATGGACTTCGAGCAGGCGATACAACTTAGGGAAATCCTCAAAAAAATGAAAGATGATTAACGAGATATACGTGAAGGGCGCAAGAGAACACAACCTCAAAAACATAGACGTGAGGATACCAAGAGACAAGCTCGTAGTCATCACGGGACTTTCCGGCTCCGGTAAATCATCTCTGGCATTCGACACACTATACGCTGAAGGGCAGAGGAGATATGTGGAATCACTCAGCTCATACGCCAGACAGTTTCTAGGCCTCATGGAAAAACCGGACGTCGACTACATAGAAGGCCTCTCACCAGCCGTGAGCATCGAGCAGAAGACGACAAGTAAAAACCCTAGAAGCACAGTCGGCACAGTCACCGAAATATACGACTACTTCAGACTTCTTTATGCGAGAATTGGCGTGCCCCACTGCCCAAGTTGCGGCAAAAAAATAACGATACAATCCAAAAACCAGATAACATCGCAGATACTAACGCTACCCGCCAAAAAAGCGAAGATACTGGCGCCGGTCATCCGCGACAGAAAAGGCGAATACCACACGCAACTAAAGCAATACTTCGACGACGGATACACACACGCAATCGTTGACGGAAAACTAACAAGCCTCGACCAGCAGGTGAGGCTCGACAAATACTACAAACACACAATAAGCATACTCGTCGACGAAGTAGAGCTGAAAGAATCCAACAAACAAAGAATACTCGAAGACGTAGAATCAGCGATAGAACTCTCCAAAGGACTAGTCGAAGTCGAATACGGCAAAAATAAAACACTATACTCCCAGAAACTCGGGTGCCCGGATTGCGGGATAAATTTTGAGGAACTCCAGCCGAGGATGTTCAGCTTCAACAGCCCGCACGGCGCATGCCCCCAGTGCCAGGGACTCGGAGTCAAACTCGAGTTCGACCCAGACATGATAATCCCAGACAAGTCAA
>CAYXON010000228.1:0-2106 GCA_964467145.1 uncultured archaeon
TTAGGCCCGCCCTCATCAACGTCAAAGTAGCGTATAAGCCCCGCACCCTGCGAGGCCGGCGCCCTCTGCACTTTCTTAAGCGATGGCAGAGTAATCTGGTATTGGATTAGGGGGTTGGGTTATATAAATCACTCCTGGGCACGTATCAGCTCAATCGCAAGCTTCTCCATACTGGGGTTTTCCCCTGGATTAACCCTATCCACCACCAGTTGTTCTTCTTCAAGGTGGGTTCTTCGGGCTATCTCCGCTATCATCGTCCTCTTCTGATCTATTTCGTCTTTTGTAGTTTGTGCAGCTTCTGGGTTCTGGCTGAATTTGTTCAAGATTCTGTTTGCTGCATCCTCAAATTCGTTGTGCCAAGCAGTTTGACGTATGCTCATCACCCCAACCATCGCAATCATCATCCTATCCAATAACTCATGCAGTTCCCCTGCGCTTTCTACCGTTAAGTTTCCTTTCACTAAAGCATTTGCATCATCGGTTATGCGTTTATCTCCCCTCCACCCTAGCTTATGTATCGCACCAGCTACGGTACCCTGTTTTTTATATGGTAATTCACCGTTCAGTAAAGCGTTCAAGTCTGAGGTCGTGAGTTTTTCATCCTGTGTTTCGACTGGTGCGGCGCTTGCCGCATCGGCTGCGTGGGTGTCGCCTTGTGTTGAGCCGTAAATGAAACTCCTGAAGGCTGCTAATGCGAGTGCGCTCCTAGATGCTTTTGCCTGCTGTCCTTCAGTAGATTGAACATCCTCACCCTCTGGTGGCTTCATAATCTCCCTTAGTTCCGTGATTGCTTTATTGATTCTTAGAAGGTCGTCAAGTGATGCACCTTTTATGAGTCTCATACATGTTCTTTTTAGCCTTATGTCTCTTTGGCTAATGGCGTGGCCCATATCATCGTCCATCCATCTGACTTCAAATTGCACATCTATGCGGGTTGCCATATCATTGCCGCCCCTCTTGGCGTAATCTTCGGGTTTTAGTTCTACCTCAGCTAGTGATGAATAAAATTTTATAGGTTCGAGTTTCTCCACCACAGCTGGTGCGGCGGTGGTTGGCGCATCTTCTGGTCTGGAAGTGACTTCGCCAGTGTTTGTCTGTGCAGTTTCCTCCTTTGGAGGGGTGATGACAGTTCCACCTGGTTGTGACTCGACTTTCGGGTGAGGCTGAACATCTGTGTTCGGCGGTGCAGGTGCTACATCTTTCACCTCCGCACCATCTGCTGTTCCTTCTGCTTGTGTGGGCGCCGCCTCAGCAGCTGCTTCAGGTGAATCACCGGTTTCCCTTCTTATTTTATCGTCTGTGACTGCGACGTTTTCCAACCCGGATTCCGCCTCTATGGTGGGGTCCTCGGTTGTGTTTGTTCCACCGCCTTCGGGTGCGTCCTTTTTTTGTCCCTCATGTAGTTGGCTGTATAATCCTTCAAGAGATTTTTTAGTCTTCGGGGATAGCATCTCCTCCTGGGCCTTCTTCATTGCGTGCTCGGAAAGTATTATCGCAAGTTGGACATACTTCTCCACTCCATAGCTGTTGAATGTTGACGCAGCGTTCATGGCTGTTACAACACCCATGTTTGTACCTCTTGTATTTACTATATCCTCAAATTCCTTTACAGAACCTTGGGTGTCTCCTTGGGCGCGCTTGGCCATTGCGAGATTGTTTTTCGCAACCTCCCACGACTTTGAGTCGCCTCCGCCCATCTTAGTTATCAAATCTACAGCAGACTCCGCGGAAGTCTCCGCGTTGTTGTAGTCGCTACTATAATAATAATATGCTGAAAGACCCTGAAGACCAAGCGCCTTTACCCTGTCATCTCCATGCCTTACAAGATATGACGCGACAGAACCCATCTGTGTCAGGTGCTCTTGGCGGCTGTCCTGCCTGTAAGCCATCATGTGGGCGTTCAAGAAAATCCCTGAAAAAGACCTGATTGCGTCTGGGCTAAGCCCCTGACTAATCATCTCCTCCACGAATTTTTTAGCATCACCTGAGCTGTCGCAACCAAGCTCCTTGAATAACCTTCTGAAGTCTCCGCTCTCAACACCCTCGCCATAAATTTCCAGAACCTTGATTATTTTGGCGCGTTCTTAAACAGGACTTTTCGAAGTT
>CAYXON010000229.1:0-469 GCA_964467145.1 uncultured archaeon
GTTGTCTTTGACTTTTTTAACATTAACCGTTCACAAGACTGGCACAAATCCATTAAGGAGGTATCACGAGTCTTAAAACCTGGCGGGTACTTCGCATTTGGTGAGATTTATGATCTTAGCATAGGCAAATACCTGTCGCACAGTCTGTTTAAAAAGCCTGTCGGCGACGTATTTAACAGGAAGGCTTTCGTCAAGCAGCTGGCAAACAACAAACTCAGGCTTCTTGAGGAGAATAAAAACCTGTGGGGACATGGTATAATAGGAGTTGCTAAAAAGAGTTGATGAACTATGGTGTCTTTTGAGTCTAACATGGATGGCGGCGACCCGATGGCTTGGATGTTCGCAGGTTTTGTGGGAATGGTCTTCGGGCTTATATACTTTGTCATGATGCCGTCTGGAATAATTCTCGGCATCATAGGGTTTCTGGCATTCCTTTGCGGGTACTATGGGTGGTCACCTGTCAGGGCAT
>CAYXON010000229.1:479-2102 GCA_964467145.1 uncultured archaeon
CCAGGAGAATATCGCACGGAATAGCCTGCTTATAAGCTCTATCTCAGCCTCAAGGGGGCGTTTATTCTTTAGGCTTTGCAGGAAGCTGTTTGCCAGTTTGGGCTTTAGTGTTGTCGTGGTTGAGGAGGTTGTCAATAAGGAGGTTGTGGTCGTTGTCGTGGTTGTTGACAAAATTGTTGAGGAAGTGGTTGTCGGCACGGTTGTGGACGTTGTTTTAGGAAACGTAATGGTTGTTGATTGTTCGATAGTATAATATACTGTTGTCGTAACGTATGTCACGCATTTTCTTTCCCCTTCTATGCACTCGTTAAAGAAGGGGTCGCATTCGTCTTCTGTTTCCTCTGCTATCTCGTCTTTTTTGCATTCGTGGCCTGAGCAGACATATGTTGTGGTGTATTTCATCACGTCGCCTCCAATTGAGCACTTGTACTCCTTGGTGTCGTCGCAGTCGCCGTCGTCATCGCATTGCCGTTCCTCGGAGACACATCTTTCCTCACCATCTATGCATTCTTCGATGTCTTCCTTGCAGTTGTCGTGAAGTGTCTCCTCAACATCTTCTTCGCATTCACCGTCCACACACACATATGAGGTGACTATCTTGTACACGTCTTCGCCGTCGTAGTCCTCGTCTCTGCATTCATAGGTTGTGGTTGACGAAGGGCAGTCTCCGTTACTTGAGCACGACTGCGCGCTGGAGCATGCAACAATTATTGAGAGGACCAGGATAAACCCTAAAATAAACCGCTTAGACATATTGTATATCTAATATATGGGGGAGATAATTAAATCATTTACTAGTGGGTTTCACGCCTTTTTGAGGGCATATTCTGGAGATTATGCAGTCTCCACATCCTGGGTTTTTTGCTTTGCAGACAATTCTCCCATGGGTTATGAATACCTTGTTTATATCGCCCCACACGGTTTTGGGGTATAAACTCATGAGGTCTTTCTCAATTGCTTCCGGGTTTCTTCCAGCAGATAGTCCCATCCGTTTTGAGAGTCTTTCCACGTGGGTGTCGACTGCTATCCCCACAGCCATCCCGTATGCTGCTGTAAGGATGATGTTTGCGGTTTTTCTGCCGACCCCCGGCAGGCTTGTGAGACCATCCATCGTCTTTGGAACCCTGCCGTCGAATTTTTCGACTATGTCCTTGGCGGCGTTTTTTATGTTTTTAGCCTTCGCCTTGTAGAATCCGGTACTGCGTATGAGGGACTCGAGTTCGCGCTGGTTCGCTGACGCGAAATCGGGTGGTTTTGAGTATTTTCTGAAAAGCTCGGACGTCACCTTGTTCACTCTCTCGTCTGTGCATTGGGCGCTCAATACTGTGGCGACAAGCAACTGGTAGGTTGTTTTGTGAGCTAGGAATGTGCTGGGTACATGTGGGTAGGCTTTTTTCAGCATGCTCATGATTTTTTGGGCATGCGCCCGCTTACTCTTCATAGTGTATGACCTCAAGCTCCTGGCGCTCGCCACTGTTGTCGTAGCAGGCGATGTCGGCTGGGCTCTCGTAGGGATACTTTATGATGAAGTGGGTGCTGCCGGTTTTCCCGAAGTGTATCAAGTCCTGTTTTGACGGGGAGTAGTTTTGTGAGGGGTGGCTGTGCACGCTTCCGACCACGCTC
>CAYXON010000230.1:0-2095 GCA_964467145.1 uncultured archaeon
CCAACTACTTCTTCAAAATCAATGTGCACCCACACCACGTTCTTAGGGAGAACGTCATGGCGTCAGGAGCAGGGGCTGACCGAGTATCTGACGGCATGAGAAAGGCTTATGGTAAACCAATAGGTCGCGCCGCAAGGGTCCAGAAGGACCAGACACTTTTAACAATCAAATTCAAGGATTCAGAGCCAAGAAGAAAGCTGATGAAGAGGGTTCTGAAGATAGCTTCTAACAAGCTTCCAGGGGAGAAGAGAATAACCATAACGGAGATTACTTAGAAGATGGTTGACTGGAACGTTGTTGCTAAGATGAGGATTATGCCGGATGGCGTAGACGTTGACCTCAAAAGAATGGTTGAGGACGTCAAAAAGCTCACAGGCAAAGACTGCATGGTACACAGCATCGAAATCAAACCTATCGCGTTCGGGCTTTCAGCAATTGAGGCGAACCTTCTTTTCAATGACAAAATGGGCGGCATCGACGAAGCCCAAGAAAAGATAAGAAAAATTGTCGGAGTCAGCGAAGTCGAGGTCACAGACCTCAACAGACTCTGAAAATAATTTTCTGAATTAAACCTTGTTTATTGAACTGTCAACCCCTATCCTGAGTGCTCCGCCGACGTCTATGTAGATTTTCTGGCCTTCTGCTGTGAAGTTGAGGTTGCTTGTACCTGTCAGGTTGAGGAGGCCTATGCTTTGGATGTATAGGTCTGCGGGGACGTCGTAGAGTGTGTCTACTATGTGACAGGTAGTGTTCACCTCCCAGTCGCCTGATGTTGGAGGTACACATTCGCTCGTTATTGTGAAGTTGTGGTTTGCTGTTAGCTCAAATCCGTCGATGTCTGTGAGTATGTTGCCGTCCGGGTCGACAAGGTCTACGACTGCCCTGTATGTGCCGCTTCCGTGGCCTTGGGAGGTGTTCCAGCCTATTGGATTCCAGATTTCGTCGAGTGCCTGGGTTTCAGGGGTGTCGAGGAGCCGGTGTGTGGGGGTTTCGGTGTCGTTTAGGACTAGTCCTATGAATTGCCAATCCTCTGAGGTGGTGTTGTAGTATTCGATGTATAGTCTGAGGTAGTATCCTATGTTTTTGTCTCCTGCGTTGACTATCTTTGACTGGTTGGCTTCGGGGGTGGATTTTGAGGTTATGGTTATGGTATCCTCTGCTGTAAGGTTTGCCAGCAGGTTTTTGTAGCATGAGACGTTCCATGTGTAGGTGGCCCCTGATGCGAATGTGCGGTTGTATTCGTAGACGCTTAGTGTGCTGTTCCACCTCATGCCATCAGACAAGTCTGCGAAGCTGATGTTGCAGGTGGCGCCCTCTATGGCCGATGATAGTGAAGTGTTGGTGTAGTTGGCGTAGAAGTAGAGCTGGGTGTTGAGTCCCGTGCCCTGGCCGCTCCAGGGTGAGCCGTCCGTTTCTGCGCTGTCCCATATCAAAAGCTGGTAGGCTGCCCTGTTAACAACTGATGTTCCGCTTAGGTTGAAAACCAGGCATGCGTAGTTTTTGTCTATTATCCTGGATTCCGGTACGAGTGTTCCCTGGGACGCGCATCTTGCAGTCCCTGAGCACTCGTATATTTCGCTGCAGTCGCCGTCCGTTCTTGGAACGTAAAATGACGCGTTGTCTGAGTTGTATCCTGTGGCAGATAGCCAGTCTGAGCCATTTTGGACGGTTATGAGCGAGAGGTTGTAGTCGGCTGTTATGTTGACTTTCCACTCCACAAGCTGTGCTTCATCGTCTGAAACCTGGAAGTCATAGAACTGCCCGCCCCTGACCTGCTGTCTGATTGTGCGGTTCTCATCAACCGGCGGTAGGGCTTTGCCTGTGAAATATGTTGTGAGGTTTACCACAGTAGTTGTGTTTATTTCCCCCAATATGTTGTAGTTTTGTGGGCAGTTGGCGTTGCCTGTGCATGTGTCTGTCCCGCAGCAGTCTGAGACGTCGGCGCAGTCAACTAGTGTGTCTCCGTCGTTGTCGACTGAGTCTGTGCAGTTTTCTGGAACTATGCACCCTCGCCTGCCTTGGCATGCGGTTATTGGGCAGCATCCTGGGTCGAAGCAGTCAACTGAGCCGTCGCAGTCGTTGTCTATCTGGTCTG
>CAYXON010000231.1:0-2057 GCA_964467145.1 uncultured archaeon
GTACATTGTGCGGGGGTCGTCTATTTTAGTGCCGAACTCATGCGGGAGCTTCGGAACAACCGGCCCCACAAGGACGTCAACGCCTTTGAGCGCCATCTCAAGCTCAGCGCGTATGAGAGATCTCGCCTGGAGCGCTTTGCGGTAGAACCTGCCGGAGTACTCCTTCTGACTTATGTATTTGCCAAGAAGAATCCTTCGAAGCACCTCCTCGCCGCAGACGTCCTCTATTCGTTTGCCGTATCTTCTGCCGTCGAATTTTCGTGTGGCGCTGAAGAACTCAACATACACGTTTAGGTAATAGGTGGGTATCGCTATTGAAAGATTGGGAAGACTCACCTCAACAAGTTCCGCACCAGCAGAACATAGCCGGTCTACAGCGCCCCGTACAACAGCCCCTATCTTCTTATCTGATATCAAATCGTCAAATTCCCTGGCGTAACCGAGCCTGACGCCGGTCATGTCAGGCGATAGGTTCTTCTCAAATCCCCCGACTGCAACATCAAGTGATGTTGCGTCGCGAATATCTTTGCCGCATATGCAGTCAAGTATTGTCGCGCATGTTTTGACGTCCTTGGCAAGTGGGCCTATCTGGTCAAGGCTCATCGCCATGTCTATCAACCCGTATCGTGATACTAGCCCGTATGTGGGTTTTATCCCAACTACTCCGCAGTGTGATGCTGGATTTCTTATGGAACCGCCTGTGTCTGAACCTAGTGCTGCATCGACGAATCCTGCGGCAACGGCGGCGGCACATCCTGATGATGAGCCCCCAGGTATTCTGCCCCATGCATTGGGGTTTTGGGTGAGCCCATACGCGGATGTCTCGCCAGATGCGCCGCACGCGAACTCGTCCATGTTAGCCATCCCAATTATCTGCGCACCTGCCGCCTTAACCTGCTCTATCACGTGGGCGTCGTATGGGGCTATGTAGTTCTCAAGCGTCTTTGACGCGCATGTAGCTGGCATGCCGTCTACGCAGATGTTGGATTTGACGGCAAACTTGAGATTTGACAGTGGACCGCCTGTTTTTTCGTCCTGCACGTTTTGGAAGGCTATGAACGCGTTCACGCGCTCATCTTCTTTGATTACCTCAGCTAAATCCATACGGAAGAATATATTGAGTAAATGATTAATAACCAGCTACCTGATAACTCCCAAAGCCTTCAGAACATGGTTTATCGCAAGAGATAGAATGCCCACAGTAATCAGCATCACCCCAACTTGGTTAAGGTTTGAGCTAAGTGCCGCCGCCTCGGAATCCATGAGGTCCATTGTTGTGCCAGCTATTTTCGTGCCTGTTGCTGAAACAAGAAGGTGATATACCAGCTGACCAAACAAAAGAACCATGGCTCCGAGAAGCAGTATGAACGTGCCTGTTAGGGAATGTATCAGACGCATTTTAGGGTTTCTGATTAACAGATTGGTTGTTATTAAATAATAGGTTAGGACAATTAGGTATACGGGGATGAAGGGCATAATACCGTTTATTGTACTGCTTTTGGTTGCATCTTTGGTTAGCTCAGAGGACATATACTTGAAAGAGCCTGTGTGGAGCTACCAAGTACCTGGAAGGGTAAACTCTCTTAAGGCACTTAATGAGACGGTTCTTGTGGGTGCTGAAAACGGGATTTACATGTTAGACTACTCAAAGATTCTTAAGTGGTCAGTTTTGACAAACGGGCCAGTAACGGCAATAAGGGCTGGCAAGGATATAGTGTTTGCAACAGAAGACGGACGGCTCATCATGGTTGATGACAAGGGGAAAATAATGTGGGACCGGGACATTCCAGGATATGTCGGATACGACAACGCACTTGACTCAAAAGAAGCAAACATCATCACAGGGTCTATGGACGGATTTGTGTATAGGGTATCTATTGCTGATAGTTGTACTGTTAGCGATATTCAGTCCAATTCATGTACACTAAATATTCAGCCATCACCACATATTGTAGAAAATCCATTGGATTCTTCAGTTTGTGAATTTGCAAATGCTGCATTTGGAATTGAAGCTGATGGTTTTGGTACACTAACTTACCAATGGCAAGTAAGTTCAG
>CAYXON010000232.1:0-2051 GCA_964467145.1 uncultured archaeon
TCCCCCCCTGTTGTGACAGTGTCCGAAAAAAGAAGCGAAGGTGTGAAATAATAAAACAGGAATGCGTAAACGCATAACAAGACAAAAAAGTCAGTCAAAGACTCAGAAGACAAAAAAGCGCGCCCACCACCGACGAACCTAAACTTCATCTTCTCGTGAAGAACTGCCGTTTCAAAATAAAAGCCGCCAAAACAAAAATAGCCGCAGCAGCACCATACACGAGTGTCTTATCATGTGGCTGGACCTCTATGACCTCAGACTTCAAAGCACTGTAATGAACGCCCCCGTAGTCGTAGCCGACCTCAACAACGCCTGTGTAGGTCGCAGGCGGAACAGCGCCGAAGTTCCTAACATCAAACTCGACAAAAGCCTTATTCTTGCCGTCGACGCTGAAATCCTTCACAGTCTCATCGCAGGCCAACTCATCAGGCAGATAAATCCTCGCAATCATGTTATGCTCTACATCATCTCTGTTTGAAACCTCAAACCTAAAAATTCCCCTACCGTCGCCGTAAAGTGTCAGCTTCTCAGAGCTTAACGTGACTGTAATCGGAGTTATTGAACCAGCCTGAAGATAAGTGAAGCTTATCTGGGAAAAAGGATATTGGTTCCCGTCAGCGTAATGAGTCATGACAATCAGCGGATACCTCCCAACCAAATCATCAGGCAAAATAAACTCAACCAGTTTATCAACACTTTCGCCAGGCCCCAAATCCCCTATCTCAACTTTTATCTTATCTGCGACAGCCGATGAAATAAGCTCTACCCAAAGGCCATAAGCAGTCTCATCACCAGAGTTCGTGAATGAGACAGTCAAGTTCCCGACACCAGATGAAACCAGTCCAGGCGGCGTCACCTTACTCGTCAACTGTATATACGAAGCCGAAACAGGACAAACCAGCAAAAACACCAAAATCAAAGACCTTAAATCCATCTTAAGCACTCAAATATAGCCCCCCAAACATATAAAAGACGCTGAATGAACACAACCTAAATGCACAGTATATAACCACGTATGCTGATTTTTGTGTTATGCAGAGTGTTTTAATCCCGGCTGAGCGCGTTAATGTGTTGATTGGCACAGGTGGGGCGACCAAGAGGTTCATCGAGAAGAGATCCAAATGCAAGATAACAATCGAGGAAAGCGAGGTCTTTGTTGAGGGGGAATCATTTGATGAGTGGATAGCAAAAGAAGTAGTGCACGCGATAGGGCGGGGATTCAACCCTGAAAAAGCATTGATGCTATTAACTGACGGCTACACATTCGAATATGTTGAGATGTCGGAGTTCGCGGGCACACCCAAAGCAAGGGCCAGACTCAAGGGCAGGCTAATAGGGGAGGCAGGCAGAACCCGCAAGTTCATAGAGCGGAACACTGGCGCGATGATGTGTGTATACGGCAAAACAGTAGCCTTCATAGGTTCTTTTGAGGCTGTTGCCTCAGCCAAAGAAGCGGCTTTGATGCTTCTTTCAGGAAGCCGCCACGCTGCAGTATACAAGCACCTTGAGAAGAACAAACCCACACTTAGTGGGTAGGGATTCCATTTGTTTATAATGGCTAAAACTAAATACATAGATATTTTGACCCTTTTCAGTTGATTAACATGGGAGACGACGAGGAAAAAGTAAAGGAAAGATCTGCAGACGATCTATTTCAGGAATTCAAGGAAGTATCTATCACTGAATTCTTCAGAAAAAACAAGGCCCACCTAGGATACTCCGGAAAACTAAGGTCTCTTACGACAGTAATCCACGAGCTTATCACAAACTCGCTTGACGCATGCGAGGAAGCTGGGATACTCCCAGACATAGACATAGTGCTAAAGCAGCTCGGGACAGAACACTATCAGTTCACATGCCGCGACAACGGCCCCGGAATACCTGAAAAACACATCTCCAACGTCTTCGGCAAGATGCTTGCGGGCACAAAATTCCACAGAAACGTCCAACTACGGGGGCAGCAAGGGATAGGAGTTGCGGGAGTCACCTTATTCTCCCAGATGACCACTGGAAAACCAGTAAATATCGTCACAAGCACTGGAGACGGCATA
>CAYXON010000233.1:0-2047 GCA_964467145.1 uncultured archaeon
GCGCAGGTTTAGTTGAGCGATTCCTGAGTGTCTTTTGAGGACTTCCCGTATGGCTTTTATTTTGCTGCCTTTGGCGCCTATTGCGCGGCTTCTGTCTTCTCGCGATACTTGGACGACTGCTGTTATGTCGTCTGAGGTTTGGGCTATTTGTATGCCGTGTATTTCGACTGGGTGGAACATATTTTTTAGAAATGTTTCCTCGTCGGGGTTGTATTCGAACACTATCACTGGTTTGCCGAGTGCTTTTCTGACTTTTTCGACGTTGACTCCTTTTTTGCCTATTGCTAGGCCCATTTCGCCGGCGCCGACGACGAAACATAGACTGTCGTCGACTCTTAGGAAATCTTTTACTTTGGCGCCGGTCATCGACTCGAATAGGGTTATGTGTTTTATGTCGTCTGTTGCGAACCGGATCTTGGTCACTTCTGTACCTCGAGGATAGTGGATTCACCCTCGTCGAGGATACATACTGTAGATATTAGGTGTGAGCGACCTATTGCAGAGCCTAGTTCGAGGCTACTGTCTTTTATTGTTACATACGGCGTTTCTGAGAGTGCGCAGTAGTATTTTATGGATTCTCTCTGTTTTGGGGGGCAGTTTCTACTTAGTATTACCATTTTAGGCTCTGCAGTGAGTAGTTCGTCTATTGTCTTGTTTGAGCCAAAGATTACCTTGCCTGTTTCTATTGCAGTATTTAGTTGTTTGTTGATGTCCACTTTTTATTCACCACCGTCTTCGTCAGTTTCTGATTTTTCTTTTTTGCTGTTTGAGATGAGTGTTGGCGCTGCAGCAAGCTCTACTGTTCCTGTGCCGACTGGTATGGGCTGTCCGACTATGATGTTTTCGGCAACTCCCGCTAGCGGGTCTATTTCACTGTGTAGTGCTGCGTTTAGTATGTGTTTTTCGGTTTCCTCGAATGCTGCTCTTGCGAGTACTGAGCCTTTTTTCCCGGAGATTCCTTGTCTTCCAACGGCTTGTATTGAGCCTGTTGCGGTCATCCTGTCTGCGACAAGCATTATGTGGCGTATGTCGACTTGTAGGTCTTGGTCTGCGAGTACCGCTACTGCCTCGTTTATTATCGCGTTTCTTCCGGCTTCTATGCCGAATGTAGCTGCTATCTGGTATATATCGTTTGTGGTTATTCTTCGGGAGTCAATTCCCTCAACCTCTAGAAGTCCCTTGAGGTTTGAACCTTCCGCGTAGATGATGTATTCCTCGTCTTTTTTGCGTATGAATGCTCGGCTTATTTCTTTTACGCCCCTGATTTTTTTCCTGTTTAGTTTGTTCTTGTTTTTGTTTACCTCAGCTGGTGTCTCGGACTCTATTGTGTAGGTGTCTCCTTTTTTGGTGACGTTCTCGAATGATTCGATGAATTCTGCTGCATCTTGGTCGTCTGTTTTGATTTTTATCCTGTTTTTCACGGGGTCTATCCTGATTGTGGCGACGTCGCGGAGCATTACTTCACGTAGTTTGGATGCTATCTCGTCTGCGGTTTTTTTGGTTTTGTTGTGTTTTTCGTCGAGGTACACCATTGTTATAGCGTTTTTTGGTGTTCTTTTTGCGTCAATTATCTCGATTAGTCTTGGAAGTCCGAGTGGTACGCTGAGTTCGACGACTCCTGCGTAGTGGAATGTTCTGAGGGTCATCTGTGTGCCGGGTTCTCCGATTGATTGGGCTGCGACTGTACCTACTGCCTCACCTGGTGTGATGAGGGCTTTTTGATATTCTTTCAGGAACTCTTTCTTTGTTTTTGCGTCGAGTTTGTCGAGTCTGTCCTGGATTGCAATTGGTATTTCTGATTCCATTTTTTTACATGTAGTTTCGTAGGTATCCTTTTTTCATTGGGTCTATCCCGTCTTCGCCGTAGGTGAACTGTATTATTGTTCCACCATCACCGCGGACTGTGCGGTCTGGGAAGACCACGAGGTCTTGTAGTGCGTTGATTAGTCTTCTTTGCATGTATCCTGAGCGACCTGTCCTTATGGCTGTGTCGACGAGTCCTTCTCTGCCGCCCATGCTGTGGAAGAAGTATTCTGTTGGTCTGAGT
>CAYXON010000234.1:0-2044 GCA_964467145.1 uncultured archaeon
CTGAGGATGGATAAGTTAAGTCGTCTGGTTTTGGATGTTGAGGAGATAAAAAAAAGGAATGTTAGGGTTGAGGCTGACAAGTCTTGGGAGACTAGCGTCACGAGAAGGTTTGTGCTGACTCTTTTCACATTCCTTTCCGTTGGAGCTTACCTGGATGCTGTGGGGGTTGCAAACCCGTGGGTTAACGCGATAGTGCCGTCGGTCGCATTCATGCTATCGACTCTGACTCTGCCAGCTATAAAGTCCTATTGGAGCAAACACATAAGGGGTTGTTTAGGCTAGATTTTATCCCTTGACAAGTGTTGTTTGCCCGGGCCCATAATCCTGCGCCTGAGAATCTCCTGCACGTCTGATGGAGACATCCTCTCAGGAGGTGTTCGCTGGGGTGCCTTGTCTTTTTCCTTCTCAAGGCTTATCTCGTCATCCAAGTCCAAACGCATTTTAGGGCTTCCGTCAATTGGTACTTTAACGCCTCGTGGACTTCTTAGGTTTGAGAAGTAATCAACTAAGTCAAATACTACGCCGTCGACGTTTATCCTGTGGGGATTATTTCTTATTGGTTTTGCGCGGTAGCCGAGGGTCTTCACTATCGCCTCTATACACCCATAGGATATCTCATCCTGTAGGTTCGTGTACATCCTCTGTACAGGGTCTTCTAGGGGAGTCGGCGAAAAACGTCTACTAGCGTCAGAGGGCTTTAGTGGGACAAATAATATGGTCTGCTTGGTCGGGCCGACTACCCCGTCAAGAAACGGAGTCATCCTGAAGGGTATCGGGTGCCTGTTAGTTCCTGGAGAAGCCCTGGAACCCAGAAGTATCTGGGAGGGGTGGGAGTTGTATTCTGTAGAGACTGATATATTAAGCTCAGATAGGTACTCGACTGCTTGCCTGTAGGCTCTGGCAGTCTCGGATATACCCCTGACAGCATCATCAACATCAGGTTGCTCCCCAACCGTCCGAAATGTCATGTCTCCTGGGCCGGCCCAAACCCCGTTTCGCATCAGCTTAAATGGTGCCCCATCAACAAGGTGCCTTCTCCCACCTTCAACAACCCTGATGTCAAGTCCAGCTAGGATAAGCGCGTCAACCGCCCTGCCCCGCTCAACAGACTCTGAAAGAGCGCGCCTAATGCTCTGTTCGTATTCGCCGCCAGAAACTGGAGCCCTTTTAGGGACAGGTATTGCATCCCCGCCAAGCCCGAAAAGAACAATATGGGAGTCAGAAGCCTTGGTTGTCGGAGATATAAGAAAATGGACTCCGTCAATTATTATAGCATTTAAGTCTTGACTGTCGCGCTCGATAGTGAAGCCATAACGCGCAACAGTCTGGGCGAACTCCTCATACGGCCCGAACCCGCGTACTGTCGCAGGGGGAATAATAGTATGCTGTTCACCAGGCATTGGTTGCTCTTTTTTTTCCTGCTCACGAAGCAGCATTGATGCTGCAAATGCGACAAGGACTGCCGCGGCAGCACCTCCTGCAACTTTTGCGGTTTTAGAGGCCATCCCAGTTATTTACTGGGAATAAAAAGATAATAAGGAAGATATGTGAAAGCGATAAACGTGAGTTATTTGGGCATTTTAGCAGTTATTTTGCTATTGGGTTGCCTGGGCGATGAAACTATGGAGACCAGCACAACATCGTCTCAGAAGCCGACAACTTCATCAGCATCATCGACCACATACGCGAAATCCACCACATCATCGACAACGACCACGACAACTTCGACGACAACCACCACTACCTCTCTGAGGCTCACCACCTCCGTTAAGCAGACCACTTCAACGACCACGACCCTTGGCGGGTTCGCAAGACTCTTTGCGAAAGCCTCCGAAAAAAACAAACTACCCCCGCCCCCGACGACGGTGATGGTTAACAGGAACTATAATGTGACGACCACAACGATTATTGAGGGGACGACTGAGGGGTATGACAACACAGAAAACTACAGGAGATATTTTAACATGGGCGAATTCGACTACAGGCCGGATTCTCTGAAAAACCAGACAACTCAGCTACATCTACACGCGGCGGCTGCGACGTA
>CAYXON010000235.1:0-2040 GCA_964467145.1 uncultured archaeon
CACGTTTTAATGTGTGCATCAAATGTGTTGGGGGGCGGCTCTTTCGCGTGCAGGGTAAAACGGACAAAAGACTACCCGCTCACAAGCGTTGAGGTCGCGCAAAAGCTTGGCGCCGAGATAGTGTCGGCTTACGGCAACAAAGTAGACCTAACAAATCCAGACACACTGATAGGTGTTGAGATATACTCTGGCAAAGCCTACATACACTCAAGCTCAGTTGAGGGCGTGGGCGGGCTGCCTTATGGCACGCAAGGAGTTGTCGCAGCAGAAGTCCAAACCCCCCGCGACGCCCTCGCATGCTGGATGATGATGAGGCGAGGCTGCACCTTGAGGATGTGCGGCAAAGAAGAATACTCCCAAAAACTGTCAAAATACTCCAACCCCCAAATCATGCCTTATGCAAGCTTAAACGCGGTGCTATCCTCTGGTAAAGTCCATGCTGTAGTTTCGTCACAGACTCTCTCTTGCCTCGACACAAGCATTGAGTCACATACTGGGCTTCCAGTCTTCAGACCTCTCACAGGCCTTGATGAGCAGCAGATAACACAGATGATACTGTCTCTGGGGTTTTGAGTATTTATTGAGCGGGATATATTATTTAATGTTATGCCTGAGCTTCTCCAATCCTATGGTAGCGTCCAGATAATGGAAGGTGAGGAAGGTCAGATACCGCGTTACATATTTCTTGCACCCGCTCTCACAGAGGATGAGAAGAAGGTCATAGCCCACTGCCAGAGCATAATGGGTGACACGACTGAGGTTCTGAAAAAGATGGTGACTATGCGCACCAGCTCAGAAAAAGAGGAGTACCTGCGTGCTCATGTCCGCGAAAAAATAAAAGACAAAAACGTCAGAGTAGAAAACGAGGACTACATAATAACATCCGTCCTTGACGAGATATTTTTGGGATATGGCCGGCTCGGCCCCCTCATGCGCGACGACATGCTTGAGGAAATCATGGTCAACGGAGTTAACACTCCAGCATTCGTCGTACACCGCAAATACGGCATGTGCACCACAAACATAGTCTTTGACGACCTCAAACCATTCAACGATCTGGTGATGTGGCTTTCAAAATACGCGGGACGTGAACTCAATGAGTCCTCCCCGCTTCTTGACGCCCACATGCCGGACGGCTCGCGAGCAAACGTCGCAATACCGCCCGCAGCACCGAATGGTCCGGCGCTCACAATTCGAAAGTTCAAAAGCTCCCCCTACACGATACTTGATCTGATAGAGATTGGGAGCGTAAGCATCGAGCTCGCATCGTTTCTGTGGGTGTGTGTTGAAGGATTCGGGCTGTCTCCTGTTGAGATGATAATAGCAGGCGGTGCGGGATCCGGTAAAACCACGCTCCTTAACGCGCTTGCGATGTTAATCCCCAAAACCGAAAGGGTTGTGACAGTCGAGGACACGCTGGAGCTAAATTTTGATTTCATAGATAACTGGGTGCCGCTTGAGGCCTCACCCACTGTGTCAGACCCCAGACACCACCTTAGCATGCCAAGCCTTCTGAAAAACTCGCTGAGGATGCGCCCCGACAGGGTCATAGTCGGAGAAGTAAGGGGTCCCGAGGCTGAGACGCTCTTTGTCGCCATGGACATAGGCCTTGACGGCAGCATGGGGACATTGCACGCAAACAACGCTCGCGAAACCACGATAAGGCTTGTTGACGAGCCCATGAACGTGCCACTTAGGATGCTGCCACTTCTTGATTTGATAGTTGTTGTCAACCGGATAGTGGACCGGAAAAAGGGGATGATGAGGCGTGTGACCCAGGTTTCTGAGGTGTCTGGTATGGAAGGGGATGTGGTGCAGCTGGGTGACATATTCTTCTACGACATGAAAGACGACAAAGTCAAAAGAACCAACTACCCCATACTTTTGACAGAGAAGATTGCCAGAGAATGCGGCATAACAAAAAAGCGCCTCAACACCGAGCTTCTTATAAGAGAGAAGGTGCTGGAGTACATGATAGCAAACGGCATAAGAAAGACCACAGACGTGATAAACTTCTTCCAGATGTATCACACGAACCCC
>CAYXON010000236.1:0-2040 GCA_964467145.1 uncultured archaeon
GATAAACCCTTAATTTAACTTGTTCAACCATATCCTCTACTTGATGCACTCCCAAAAAATCGCCTTTCAAGACCCGCTGCGCGTCTACGAGCGCCTTTTCAGCCCAGATTCTGTGCTTTTGGAAAGCCAGAAAAAGGGGAGGTACTCTTACATTGCGACAGACCCCTATATGGTATTCAAAAGCAGGGGAAGGCGGATTGAGATAATCCGGGGCGAAAAAAAGACTGTCAAAACAGGTGACCCCCTTAAGGAGCTGAGACGGCTAATCAAATCCCAAAAGGAAAAAAGAAAACCAGGGTGGCCAATGTTCTTCTCAGGCGCCATAGGATACATCTCCTACGATCTCGTCAGGCTTTTTGAGAAAATACCCGAAATATCAGAAGACGAATTGGGGCTTTATGACCTCCACATGATTTTCCCAGAAAATATTGTCGCATTCGACCACCTGAAAAAGACGATGACTGTGCTTTCAAAAACCGGAAAAGGTCTTGAGGACACTGTAAAAAATATAAAAGAGAAAAAGACAAAAGGAAATCACCCTGCAAAATCCATGGGCAAGGCGGAGTTCAAGTCCAACTTTACATATCCCCAGTACAAGAAAGCAGTGGAAAAATGCAGGGAGTACGTCTTGGCAGGCGACAGCTTCCAGATAAAAATCAGCCAAATGTTCAGCTGCAAAATAAGTGAGGACCCCCTCACGATATACGGGCGCCTCAGAAAAATAAACCCCTCACCATATGCAGCGCTCGTAAACTTCGGCGAATGCCAGATGATATCCTGTTCGCCTGAGCATCTGGTGAAGATTGAAAAAGGTGTTGTTGAGACAAGACCAATTGGCGGCACATACCCTCGGGGAAAAAACAGGGCTGAGGACCTTAAAATCGCGAGAAATTTCATGTCTGACGAAAAGGAGAGGGCTGAGCACACGATGCTAATAGACCTTGAAAGAAATGACATGGGGCGAGTATGTGCGATAGGGTCTGTTAAAGTCAACGAGTTCATGAGCCTGGAAAAATACAGTCACCTCATGCACATCGTGACTAACATACGCGGCAAACTCGCAAAAGGCAGGGACGTCTTCGACGTATTGCGTGCGATGTTTCCTGGCGGCACAATCACGGGATGCCCTAAAATACGGACAATGGAGATAATCGATGAGATAGAACCCACAAGACGCGGACCCTATACTGGCTCGATAGGATTCATAACAGCCGCAGGCGAGATGGACCTGAACATAATCATCCGCACACTACTCATCAAAGATGGCGTTGGATATATACAGGTTGGGGGAGGAATAGTCGCAGACAGCAACCAAAAAAGGGAGTACGAGGAGACCGTCGACAAAGCCAAGGCATTGTTTGAGGCGGTGGGTGGGAAATGATTCTTATAATCGACAACTATGACTCATTCACATACAACCTCTACCAGAGGCTTGGCGAACTCGGCGCCAAATGCATTGTGAAAAGAAACGATGAGATAGATGTCAGCGGCGTCAGGAAACTGAAGCCCACACACATAGTAATCTCGCCAGGGCCTAAGACCCCGGACGACGCAGGCAACACCAACAAGATAATCAAAGCGTTCGCTGCCAAGACGCCGATACTCGGCGTCTGCCTCGGCCACCAGTGCATAGCGCAGGTATTCGGCGCGAAGATAGTCCGGAACAAACCGGTTCACGGTAAGGAAGACCTAATACTCCACGACGGAAAGACCATATACTCTGGCATAAGGCAGGGTTTCTCAGCCGCTAGATATCACTCACTCATTGTCGAACGCGAGACGCTCCCAGAATGCCTTGAAATAAGCGCATGGAACCGGGAAGGCCTGATAATGGGGCTCAGACACAAGGAATACAACGTTGAAGGGGTGCAATTCCACCCTGAAAGCATAATAACAAGGGACGGATATCGGATACTCCGCAATTTTATTAACATAAGATAATTACACTTCCAGAAGATGAAGATAACAATAAACGGCACCCTCTACGAAGAGGCGAACGCCAAAATAAGCGTCCTCGACCACGGACTACTGCTTGGTGAC
>CAYXON010000237.1:0-2011 GCA_964467145.1 uncultured archaeon
TCATGCGTTCCCTGAGTTCTCGGGGTAGGTCTTTATTTTCGACCTTTAGTCCTTGTAGGAATGCCTCGTATTCTTTGCGGTTTTTTATTAGTTCTGCAAGAAGCAGTGTGACTGAGGGGTTTTGGAGTATGTTGTGGAGGTGCCGTCCAGGGTCTTGGACTGGTTCGTTTAAGTCTCCGCCAAGTATTAGGACCTCTGGTTCTCCTTGCCGGGTTGCTATCCTGTGTTTGCCTTTGTAGCAGAGGTTTATGAATCCTCGTCCTGAGTCTGCTATTTGTTTTATGCGTTTTCCAAGCGCTGTCATAAGTGAGTCGACGAGTTCATCATCTCCTCTTGAGCGGGCAGCAGATACTGTGGTGTATAGGCCCTGTGGCGGGAACCTCTGGGCTACGAATGATAATCCGCCGGCTTCCAATATCCCATATATCATTGGGCTGTGTCCTTGTAGAAACGACCGGTATAGTCCTTCAGCATCATGCAGGCCGTCGACTGCGTGCAGTATTATGTCCTGTGTTCCTCCCTTATCTCTTTGAGTGGGGAAAAATAGCGGCGCCCAAAATAGTTGGTCGTTTACTGCATCAATTGATTTGACTTCGTATGTTGGAACATTTACGGTTATTCCGTCTATTTCCATCGTTTGTAGGTGGTTGCCAAATGGTGTGAATCCAGTTTTATGATCGAAATCTGCCCTGAGTCTTGCATTGTGTACTATGATTTCCGGTGAAAACGGGTTTGGTGTGTAGAGGTTTGCCTCTGTAGTTAGGATTTCTGATTTGGAAAGATTTTCTGCGAGAGGAGGTAGGTTAGGATGTCTTTGATTTTTAGGTGGGTTATCCCCTTGTTTGTTTGGTTGGTTTTCTTTATGCATTTTCTGTTATTATTGCTTGGGCTTCTGCCCTTAGTTCGGGGTGTTTGTTTGGTGGGCAGTTCTGGAGGAATGTATAGAGTTCTTTTAGGGCTTCTGGGATTTTTCCCTGTTTTGCTAGAAGTCCAGCTAGTATGTAGTGGGATTCAACCATTTGGGGACTGGCTTTTATAGTTTGTCTGAACTGCATTATTGCATCCTCATCCCTTCCAGCAATCTGATATGCTATTCCGAGGTTGTATCTAGCCTCTGGGAAGTCTGATTTTTGGCGTAATAGTTCCTCAAACGCCGTTATTGCTTCATGCAGTAGTTTTTCTGTTTTTGGTTTTTTTGACCTGTATTCTGTGACGCATGTTGCCCCCAGAAGAAATAGTGTATCCTTGTCATGCGGGGTTTGTGTGAGCTGAGCCCTAAGGTGTTGAAGTCCCTTAGAGGGCATGTTTTTTTCGATGTATTCTTTGCCGAGGTCCTTGTTTGCTTGCGGGTGTTTGGGGTTTATCTTAAGTGTTCTTTCGAACTCTTCGACTGCTTCGTCTGTTTTTCCCATCCTGGAAAATACCTTACCAAGGTAGTGGTGTGCGTCGGCGTGCCGGGGGTTTATTTCAAGTGTTGTCTGGCATTCTCTTACTGCGTCGGCTGTTCGCCCAGTATTGTAGTAATAGGCGCCAAGTTGCAGGTGGGCGCCGGTGTGTCTTGGGTTTATCGCGAGTGCTGTTTCCATATCGCGTAGGAATTGTGTTCTTCTGCCGTTCAGGAAGTGTATTGCGCCGAGGTTTATGTGTTGGTCGCAGGTTATCATGGTCTTTGGTTCCTGCATCTGAAGTTTCCTGTGGAACCTTGTCACTTGCGTTCCTCCTTCTTCTCTGATTTTTTGCACTATCTCGTATTCTGTTACTGAGGGATATTGGGGGTTTTCATAAGTTGTTGCTTTGACTTTGACTTCTTTTGGTATTCTGCCTGCCGCCTGCGGGTGGTTGGCGTCGAATAAGTAGTGTCCTCCGTCTGCGAGCGTGCATAGTGCTATCGCGTGTTCGACACCCATTCCCCGGTATTCAACAAGTGCTCCACCGTAGTTGATGAATATTCCCCCAGTATCTGGTTGTATGGTGGAGAGTACTGCTTGTGCTAGGTGGGCTTTCTGCTCGC
>CAYXON010000238.1:0-1996 GCA_964467145.1 uncultured archaeon
TGGCTTGTGATGAAGCTTATGAGTTCTGAATCAACATTCTACCGCTCAATCCAGGCTTCAAGTGCCCTGAACTATTTTTCCAGCTTAACCCGGGGGAGTATGTACTTCCCAAGTTCTGTGAGCCGCTCATCTGTCGGGTCTGAAAGCGACATAGTCAACTTCTCATTTGGTAGATTATCGGATGCTATGAATACCCTGTTGGTGTCCAAACACGCTGAGTAGACGTTCGCAAAAGCGTCGCACAAAAGATTCTTCACAAACTCAACCTCCGCGACCCCGCCGTCGACGAGTGTGTTCCACACCAGAAACCCATCGTCTGAGAGTATTTTTTTAGAAGTCCTCAAAGCAGCCGGGCTCTTCAGCTCGTCTGCGACGTGCTCACCGACAAAAGCGTCAAACACTATCACATCGTATTTTTTGTCGCACCCAAGCATGTACTCTACACCGCACATCTTGTGGCCGACGACTTCGTCTGGCATTTTACCGAAATACTTCTCGCACACGCTCATGATCTCGATGCTTGGGTCGACTGCGTCAACCGCGCATCCTGTGAAGTGGACGTATTGTCTTGCGATTGTTCCTGCGGCAACTCCAATCAATAGCACCTGCCTGATATCATCTTTTATCATCGCGGGCGCAAGGCAGAAGTCCCAAAATCCCCCGCTGAATATTGAGTCCTCTAGAGTCTGCGACAGTATGTTGTCTTGGCATGTGAGCTCCCGCAACCTTATCAGCTCGCCCCGGGCGTCTATCATTACACCGTGCTCTGGGATACTCTCTTGTTTGTCTGGTGTTTTCTTAACAGCCAATGTGAGCGACACCGTTTGTCTGACAGCCTTTATCATGTATTGGTCGGCAGAAAGCGCCCTCAAGTACTCGTTAAGCGCGCTCTGGTAGTCGCCTTTGTAATCGAGCACCAGCCCCCGAAGATAATGGCCTTGGCAGTCGTCGCCTGCAAGCAAGCAATATCTGTCTATGTCAGATAAGGCATTATCGTACTCTTTTACCTGGATATACGCTAGGGACCTGTTGAAAAATACCTCCGCCCCGCAGCCCATCGATGCCGCCAAGCTGTAGGCATCTACGGACTCCCTGAACCTGCCGAGGCTGTAGAGCCTCCCAGCCTCTGAAACGGTTTCATCAAGGGAGTTCATGCACTCAATGAGATAATGCCGAATAAATACCCCCCTTTTTTAGCGTGTAACCCAGATATACTACTGATGGGTATGAGAAAGCCTGCTCTTTCACCGCTGCCTGGCGAATCAATCCTGGCGTCCATAAAACCGCACATACTCGCATTCTACGACCTATACCTAGTCTGGGTCTGGGTCCTCATACTGTCTGCTGTATTTCTAATATATGGTGCGGACATAGTCGCCATAACCGGCAACCCCCTTTCATACGCGCTTGGTTATGTCGGGTTCTCACAGCAAACAATTGACGGCGGATTTCTTGCTGCGATACCGTATGTATCTGACGGGATGAGCGCAGTCAACGAAGCAGTCAACCCAGTGAAGACATTCACCCAAGAGTATGCCTCAGTCGGATTATGGATTCTGTCACTACTTGTTAGCGCACTCATAATCTCGGTTTTTAGAATAGACTTCAAGTGGACTGCGACGCTCACAGGAATCGGATTATTCAGCGCCGCAGTAACGTGGTACTTTGAGCTCGGGCCTGATGCAACATACTATATAGCCTCAGTCATCTGCATTATGGGCGCGGCATCGGTTGAAATTTACCGGCGCAGCCACACCTTCTACATAACAAACAAGAGAATCATAACCGAGGTTAGGTTTGTCGGCCATAAAATGAATGAGCTCAGCTACGACAAAATAAACAACGTAGTCCTCGACCAAGGGCTCATAGGCTCCATCTTCAACTTCGGAACACTGATTCCGATGACGGCATCAGGTCTTGGGATGGGAACGGATTTTTCCGCGGTCTCGGTCGGCGCTGCACGAGGTGGCGCATCCGGGATGCTTGGTGCGCAAGT
>CAYXON010000239.1:0-1970 GCA_964467145.1 uncultured archaeon
AATCAGGTGCGTCGACAGGGAGATAATAATTGATGAGCCGTCTGTTGTCAGAACCCTGATTCAGGGGCAGGAGATGTTCCAGATACAGGGCACCGTAAGAGAATCAGAGTCTGATGATTCAGCTGACATAAGCGCTGAAGACGTTGACATAGTGATGGCGCAAGCCGGGGTCTCTGAGGAAAAAGCCATTGAGGCGCTAGAGAAAGCCAAAGGCAACCTTGCTGAGGCGATAGTTTCGCTCAAGATGAAGTAGTCACATATTCCTTGAGTTTATCAGTTGTTTCAGGGCGAGCACCCTAAGAAGCTCGTAGCTGTTTTGATGGCGGGTTATCCTTTTCTGAGCTTCTTCTATGCCGTCTGACCTACCTTCTGAAAACAGCATAAGCAGCCTGTCTCCAGATGTTCTAACGTATTCCCTGTCAAGGGCGTTGGCGTATGATGCGAGCGCGTTAAGCGGGTCGTTGAGGACTCCGTAATCTTTTTTGAGGATGCTTATCACGTCCTCAAGTGCATCGACGCTTTTTGACTCCACCGCCTCGTTCACTTTCCTGGCGAAGAAATCAAGCTCTGAAAGCAAGTCAGAGTAGTAGTTCACCATAACCTGTTCGGAGTCCGCCTCACCGCGGCTCACTATGTTATTTATGCGGAGATGATATTTTTGTTTGAGCTGATGTATCCTCTCTTCCCCATCAAGCCCCCACCCTCCTAACTCTCCACCATCATATACTCCACCAACCATAGGGGATTGTGTTTCGGGGTCCATCATTTTAGGTTATTGCTGCGAGAGTTTTTTTCACGAGCTCCGCCAGTATCTTCTGGCCCTTCTTCGCGCTCGCCTTCGTCGGGTCGCCGAATACGCCGCTCACGCTGTATTTTCTGGTGTCATCCCAGCCGGAAGAGCATGGAGTGTGTATTCGTGTTTTTTGATTTTTCCCTTTCTCACAAGGTCTGGGTGGGCGAAAAGCATGATTGAGGTCTCAATCTCTCCTGCATGGTCGTAGGGTTTGATCAGGGTTGTCAAGTTAACGACGGTAGTACCTAAATCAATCTCTGACAGGGACTTGTTGTTGCCGCCGTGCCCATTTATTATTATCACCTGAGAATATCCGTGCTTTTTCAGCGACTCCACAACTTCGGTGACCACTGCCTTGAATGTCTTTGAGGTGTAGGTTATTGTCCCGGAAAAACCCATGTGTTCTGGGGACACCCCAATCTTTATTGATGGGCCAACGACTGCGCTGATTTTTTTTGCGACCTTCTCAGCCACTGCCTTCGCTATCAGCGAATCTGTAGAAAGCGGAAGATGCGGCCCATGCTGCTCAAAACTCCCCACTGGCACAACAACCTTACCCCCCAACGCCAGAGGGTGTGTTTGGTCTGAGAGTCTCATACTGACTTATTATCCGAACGCTGCCTAAAATATCGTATTTTGGTGGTTGTTGGCTTTTAGATGGTTATTTAGCTGAATTCCGCAGATATTTCCCTTGCTCGCTTGCCGTATTCTCTTGCGAACTGCTGGAGTTCCTCGTCAGTCATCTCTTTTTTTGCGAGCTCCCTTGCGAGGTGATTTCTGTATTGCATAACCTGTTGTTCTGTCGCGTTCCAGGGGAGCTTCAGGCTAAGGTCAAACCCGTATCCTCTGCCAAGTATTGGCGGCTTGTATGTTCCTATTGGGTCAGCCAGGAAATCAGCCAGCTCCATAACGTCTGTTGCGTAGTGGGTTCTGTGTTGTCCGGCACGCCGTTTGACCTCAGCCCACATATCGTCGAACTCGTATTTTCCGTAGGTGAGGCCGTAGTGCTGTTCGTCCCAGAGGTAGGTGCGGATGTTTGACAGGCTCATGTGGTCGCGCACGCACTTGTATCTTCTGCTTTCTGTATAGGATGCTTCAACCCTTTTTTCAGCTGTACTGCGCCATTGTTTTGTCCTCATTGTGCCGTAGGCGACTTTACGCCGCATCTCATCTGCTT
>CAYXON010000240.1:0-1931 GCA_964467145.1 uncultured archaeon
GTGAGCTGCTCTCTTCGTTCCTCGATTGACTTTATGGCGTCGGGGAGTTTTTTCTCAACGCTTATCTGGGCGCCAACCCCCACTATCACGTTCTCGTTGTCTTTTAGTGTGGTTTTGACGAATGCGCCAGAGCCTACTTGGATTAGCATTTCAGAGCCGGTCTTCTGGGTTTTTAGCGCGTTTAGGGCTTCTACAGTTGATGTTGCCTCGATTATTGCCGACTCCATCGCCTGGGCTTGGCGGTTCATCTGGTCCATCTGTTTTCTGCCGAGCTCAAGCTGCATTACCATCTTCTGGACGTCCTGTTGAGGGTTGTTTTTCTGGTCCATCATTCACATGTACTGTGCTTTGCCGTTTTTTGATGTTATGAGCCGCTCAGGCTGTCTGACTGCGAATATCCCGTTTTCGACAACGCCTGGGATGTTGTTTAGTTCGGTCTCAAGTTGTAGTGGGTCTGCGAAATCAAGTCCTGTGACGTCAAGTATCACGTTGCCGTTGTCTGTCACGTATTTTTTTCTCTCAACGACTTTGGCGCCGAGCTCCGTCAGCTCCGCGGTGACGTATTCTTTCGCGTATGGGACGACCTCTATTGGTAGCGGGAATTTTCCGAGTTTGGTTACTGACTTTGACGCGTCAACGATGCAGATGAACTCGTTGGATGCTGATGCGACGACTTTTTCCCTTGTTAGTGCGCCTCCTCCCCCCTTGATGAGGCTGTAGGTTTTGTCGACTTCGTCTGCGCCGTCTACGTAGATGTCGAGGTATCTTCTCTCGCCGGTTTTATCTGGCTTTAGGGCTTCATCAAGCGTCATCGTCTTGAGCCCCACTTTTTTCGCGAGTTTTTCCGTGGCTTCTGATGCGCACACTATCGGGTTGGGGTACTTTTTCCTACCGAGTTCTTCGACGAAGAAATTAACTGTTGAACCGCTTCCTACCGCTAGCCTCATACCGCCTTTGACTTCGCGCACAGCCATCTCGGCTGCCGCCTTCTTGTCTTTGTCCTGTGCTGAGCCCATCTTGGATAAGAAGATAGAAAAAAGGGTATATAAATGATTTTCTTTTATTACGCAGTCATTATAGCTTGACTATCTTGCAGCCTAGTCTTGAGCTGAGGTTTCCGAACTTTTTAACTGTCTGCTCGCGGAGTTCGTCTGAGACTGCAAGGAATAGGATGCCGTCTTTTACAGGCTCTATGACTTCGTCCTCTGCCATTGAATGAGACGGCATAGTCTTAACCTCCCAGAAGTTGTGCAGGACCAGGTTGGCTTTAAGGGACAGCTGCCACAGGTCCCTCATTATGTCTTCGCCAAAAAGTTCCCTGTCGCCCTCATTTTTTCTGAGCGGGCGTTTAAAGGCTCCCGCAAGTTGGTCGCCTGTGAAGCTTCTCATGCGTGTGCCGTGGTAGTAGACTGAAAGCGTCGGCTTAAGGCCTTCATCCACTGCCTTGTGTATGTACCTCAGAAGTTTTATCATGTTTTCATGCGGCTCGTCGGATATGTGGTCATTGTGTGTGCCAGCCAACCAGTCCAAGTCAACGTGGAATGCGACTGGAACGCTCACACGCTCTTTGGTGACTCTTCTCACATAACCCTCCCTTGATGCGCTTTTGTGGACGTCAATTCCTTCGACTGACTCACCCCGTGTTATCTCCCGGAACTGTTCGAACTCCCCGCTTTGCGATCTTGCCAACCCCATCCCATGCTCATATGCGAGGAGGGTTGGGAAACTCATTTCTTTTCTAGCACCAGACGGGCTGAGGGGTCTTGGGGCAATGACTTTGTCGACGAAGATTTTTCCGCTTTGTGCAAATCCCGCATCCTGGTATGCCGTAATGTCTGATGATGTATCAAGCACCGCCTCACAAGCCATAATCCTCGCATTAGCTGCCTGCGGATGTTCTTTCCGGACTGCAATCTCCTCATCCATCTCGG
>CAYXON010000241.1:0-1896 GCA_964467145.1 uncultured archaeon
TGGTTTAACGGGAAACTAATACCCTGGGACAAGGCACAGATACACATTTTAACGCACGCACTCCACTACGGCACCGGAGTGTTTGAGGGAATAAGATGCTACAACACCGTCAAGGGTCCGGCTGTCTTCAGGCTAAGAGAGCACATGGAAAGACTCCACGATTCTGCCGAAATATACCTTAAAAAAATACCATACAACGTCGACGAACTATGCAACGCAACAAAAAAACTCATAAAATCAAACAAACTCAAAGAATGCTACATCCGCCCAATAGCCTACAGAGGATATGGGGAGATGGGCCTCAACCCGCTTAAGTCACCAGTAGACACCGCAATAGCCACATGGCCTTGGGGGACCTACCTCGGCGAGGAAGGTCTTGCAAATGGCATAAGAGCGAAGATATCGTCGTTCACAAGAATCGGACCAAACATAATGCCGCCAAGGGCGAAAGCAACAGGACAGTACATAAACAGCATACTCGCAAAGATGGAGGCACTAGACTGCGGATACGACGAGGCAATACTCCTTGACAACAGAGGACTCGTATCTGAAGGCCCGGGAGAGAACATATTCGTCATAAAAGACGAGGTAATATACACTCCTCCGTTGCATGCGTCGATACTGCCTGGGATAACAAGGGACAGCATAATAGATATAGCCTGCGACCTAGGCCTTGACATCGCAGTCACAGACATAGACAGGGCGCTCATCTATACCGCAGACGAAGCATTCTTCACAGGAACCGCAGCTGAGCTAACACCGATTCGGGAGGTCGACAGCCACAAGATAGGCAAACCCGGCCCGATAACAAAGAAGCTGCAAGAGGCATTCTTCAAAGCTGTGAAAGGACAAGACGAGTACTACGAAGGCTGGCTTGACTACGTGTAAAACATGAAAGTCTGCCTCTATGGGGAACTAGGCAAAGCCCTCGGAGGCAGCGGCATAGGCACAGCAATAGACTACCAGAAAAAGGCGCTTGAGCTTAATGGCGTGGAGGTCACAAGAAACCCCCGCGACCGATTTGACCTAATAGACATAAACACGATAGGTCCCGCATCATTTTATCTCGCACACAGGATGCGGTCCAAAAATGTCCCAACAGTCATACACACCCACACCACCGCAGAGGATGCGAAAGACAGCTTCAGATTCTCAACGAAAATAGCGCCGCAACTCAAGTGGTATCTGAAAAAACTATACTCAAAAGCAGATCTTCTCATATCCCCGACAGAATACACCAAAGGAGTCATAAAAGGATACGGGATAGACTTAGATATAGAAGTTGTGTCAAACGGAGTCGACACAACAAAGTTCACATACAATGAAGACCTCAGAAAAAGCTTCAGAGAGGAAAGAAAACTATCCAGCGTTGTCGCATACAGCGTCGGTCACGTCTTCAAGAGAAAGGGGATATTCGACTTCATGGAAATCGCGAGAGATTTTCCGAAAAACAATTTCATGTGGGTCGGCAGGATATACAACGACCTCGTCGACAAACGCGTCATGGACGCTGTGAAAAAAAAACCAGACAACGTCAACTTCACAGGATACGTCAAAGACGTTGTCGCAGCATATTGCGCAGGCGACGTCTTCTTCTTCCCAAGCTACTGCGAAAACCAGGGAATAGCAATACTTGAGGCAGCATCATGCGGAAGGCCCCTACTACTAAGAGACCTGCCAACATACCAAGGATGGCTTGAAGACGGAGTAAACTGCCTGAAAGCAAAAGACAACAACGAGTTCAAAACACATCTAAAAACCCTTTTTGAAGACGAAAAACTCAGGGAAAAACTAGGAGACGCCGCTAATAAGATGTCAAAGAACCACGACCTAAAACTCGTCGGAGAAAAGCTCAAAAAAGCAAGAGCATACGTCATGCCATAGCTCAGTTGAAAA
>CAYXON010000242.1:0-1875 GCA_964467145.1 uncultured archaeon
AGGACACAGTCAACCTCATGGGTCTTACGGAATACGCAGTCTCAGAAATGAGAAAATCTTGTTTTAAAAAATAACCCCCTTCAACAACTAGCACCCCCTGGCTGAAGGCATTAATGCGTCGTTTGATCTGAATTTAAGAGTCTAGTTCTTTTTTAGGTATATTGCTTGTGTGGGGCAGACTTGTATGCATCGTCTGCAGTAGTAGCATTCTTTGTGTGGGTTTCCTCTGTCTGCCTGTTGTGTCGGGCATGCCCTAACGCAGGCGCCGCAGTTGATGCATTTTTCGTCTCTTGCCAGCACAAAGCGGGCTTTGTTTGTGAGTAGGTTCGCGATGAACCCATATGGGCACATAAGTCGGCAGAACGGCCGGTATATGAAGATTGACGCGATTATGAAGAATAAACCCACTAACGGGGCATTATCTGTGAGCTGACCCCTCAGTGTTTCGCCTTCGAATATTGAAAATGGGGTAATCGCCTCGAAAAACGAGATCCCAAACATGAACGTGTACACTATCATGGCGATGAAAAAGATTCCCCTGACTATGTTGGCTATTTTGTTAGGTAATACTATCCTGTTTAATCCAACGCGCGAGGCAATCTCCTGAAGTATCCCAAACGGGCAGCATACGCCGCAGAATATCCTGCCTGCGACGAATATGAACAGCAGGAAAACACCAAGACCCACCAACCTCGGCAAAAATATCTGGTTGGTTGCAAACATAACCAGTGTATCCTGTATCACACCCACAGAGGACGGGTCAGCACCTAACATGAACCCCGCAATAAAAAGGCTTAATAAAACAATCAGATAATATGCCCCCCGGGATAATGTCTTCTTCCTGAGTGCGTTAATCGCGTATGCTGATACAGCGAACCAGAGTATGAACTTGCCGAAAATAGCAACTGGATCCTTCTCCTCCGAAACCACCTCCGCACTCACCGAAGTAGACAAAACAATAATGCAAAGTATCAAAGCTATAACCTGTCCCTTCATTGTATCTATCATAAGAATACCTGATTGAGGCTAAATATCCCAACATTATTTTCCGTCAACGCATATTTTTTTCTGAGGGACGATCATTACATTACTGGTGGTGAAAAATTTAATGAATACAATATCCTCATCGCTACTACTACTGCTATACAAATTAATAAAAAAACTGTTTTTTTACTCAGCTTATATTTTAGACTCTCACCAAACTTGTCCATCCGCGTATTTAACATTTTCAAGTGCGTACCACCTTGGAAAGGTGATACTCGCTCCGCGTGTCAACGCAGTGAAGAGCAGAGCTCTTCGCGCACACGTAGAGGATACCTCTACGTTGCGGAGCGAGCCGTTGCGGGGGATGGGATTTGAACCCATGAAGTCCTACAACACAGGATAACCTATCGTGTCTCCCTGATTTGGGAAACTCCGACCTTAAGTCCTGCCCCTTTGGCCGCTCGGGTACCCCCGCATAGGAATGTTTTTATCCATTCAAGCCGTTTTCGGCTGAATTTCACTTTTTGTTCTGTGTTAATTGATATTTGGCTAAACGCCTAAATACGCCATTTCAGAGTCTATATCAAGCGAATGCCAAATATCTCTCTAGGAATCTTGATAACACTATGTTATCAAACTCATTTTGATAACACTATGTTATCATAGCGTTTTTCCTAGCTTCAATATATACGGACTATTCTTTAAAATATTGAAAAACGCAATCAACAAGCCTTTTAACTAGCAAACCCGTTTTCAAGCCCTTCAAGCCGCCAAAGATAGCATCCAGGAAGCCTGAAACCCTATCACCTGCGTATGGTGCACCAGAACAAGCAGGTGGCTTACAAGAACAAACTTGTATGCTCGATGTTGCACTGTGGTAGTTTCTTACCT
>CAYXON010000243.1:0-1869 GCA_964467145.1 uncultured archaeon
TTCCGGATGGGCTTTGGTCAGACCGAAAGAACCTGCCTGAGGCCCGCAAAGTGGCAGAACTGGTTGTCCAGCATTTTCGTGGCAAGCCTGATAAATCGCTCGGCGTCATAGCATTCAACACCGACCCCTACACAATATCCCAGATGAGTCCCCTCGGCCCGAAATACTCAGATGTTGAGGACAAGATACTCCGGCTGAAATTCGGCGGCGGAACAGACATGCTGTCAGCCCTTTACAGCGCCGATATGATGCTCAAAGACCAGCCCAGCGACAAATACCTCATAATCCTCTCAGACGGCGTCATAAGGGGCTCACGCTGGCAGCTGACGCAGAACAAAATAGCAGAGCTCAAGGACAAGGGCGTTAAGACCTTCACAGTCGGTGTTGGATTTGACACAGACGAACGCCTTATGATGGCGCTCGCATCAGCAGGTGACGGCAGCTACTTCAGCCTCAAGTCAAAGCCTGACAGCAGGCTTAAGATAGTCTTCGGCGAGGAAGACGACGACAAGACAAAGGACACAACACCAGTCGTTTTGAGTGACGAATACCACTACATAACACGCAACCTCGTAGAGCTCTCACAAGAGGGTACGTCAGTCAAGGGATTCAACAAAGTATATGAGAAAAACGTCGCACAACTCCTGCTTTCCACACGCGGCGGAAAACCAATACTCACTGTGTGGCAGTTCGGGCTTGGACGGGTCGCGGCGCTCACAACAGACAACGGCGTAACCTGGTCTCCTGAGCTTATGGGCGTTGACTCAGGCAGGGTAGTGTCCGCGATGACCAACTGGGCGATAGGCGACCTGGAAAAAGCGAGGATAGTCAGGATAAACTCCCGCGACATGCACCTAGGTGAAGTTGCAGACTTCACAGTATCCTCTCAGACGACACCGTCGATGGAGGTCAAAAACATGAAAACCGGTGAGGTGCCGCAGATGATATTCACAAGGACTGGGATAAACTCCTACTCCGGATCCTTCACACCCCTGGAGGGTGGTTTCATAGGGATTAAGGCGTCTGTGAAAGATGACCAAGACATTGACGCCACTGCAGTGAACTATCCACTCGAGTATCTCAAGCTGGGCGTCGATGAAGACTCACTTCGGCGGATGGCTTCAGCGACTGGCGGCAGGCTTTATTCGATTGAGGAAATTGACACGTTATCATCTGACCTTTTGGAGTCCATCAAGAAGTACTCCATAAAGGATACTGAAGATTCAAAGCAGATATGGCCTTATATCGTCGCAGTAGCTCTTGTGGTATACTTCCTTGACACGTTAGTAAGGCGGCTTGTGATATTTTTGAGAAGGGGTAGTTAGGATTAAGGGTCAACGCATACTACGTGACCTGGTTTTGGTGAGTATATGAGTCCTTTATTCCTTAGCTCTGACATAATCTGTTTCAGCTCAGTCTTATCTATGCTTTCCTGCTGAGCCTGTTCTGCAAGCATATGAGTCCTTATCTGGTGAAGATGGTGTATTATGTTGTATACAGTCTGCCTTTTACTCGAGTCTGAAAGAGTCTTCCTTCTGCTAGCGTATTTATTTTCTACCAAACCAACCACCGGATATATCCTTTTGTCTTTTGTGTTTAAAAGGTTTCAGGAATTCTTTTTCCTCGTGATACAGATGCCTTTTCTGCAGTTTTTGACCCTGAATATTCCCTTGTTCGGTGGCAGCTCCACCCTTAAGTCCTGATCTAGCTTAGGGTATTTGACGTCTTCATCATCAAATAGCCGTTCAGTGAATATGTGTTCTTTTGTCGCGTGTATCTGCTCTCCCGCGTGGTGGGTTATTCCCTCGTCTTTTGTCTGGTATCTCACAACATTGGCGACTCTTCTTTTGACGCCTGTTGGTTGAGTAT
>CAYXON010000244.1:0-1860 GCA_964467145.1 uncultured archaeon
TCATAGAGTCCCCTTGTCGACCATGATTTGTAGTTGCTTTCCATGCTTCCGAACACGCAGTAGACGTCTGGGTTGGGATATTTGTAGTGTTCTGTCACAAGCAGGGCGTAGAATTCTGCGAATCCTTCTATGAATGAGTCTGCTGTTGAGGGATTGATGTATCCGTCGTGGTTTTTGGTGTTTGGCAGGCTTCTGTCGTCTGGCCACGCCCCGTATACGTCGTATTGTACGTGGTGTCCGAACTCGTGGTATTCCCTGTTTTGGGGGCTTTCCTTGTTGCCGTATCCCGCATCGTTTGCGCCTATCGATATGTATGAGGTTGATGGGCTGTAGTATGTGCCATCGTTGAATCCGACAAACACCTCAACAGGGAGTTTGTAGTCGAGTTTGACCTTCAAAACATCGAGTGCGAAATCGGTCGCCTCGTGCATGCGGAAGAATATCACGCCCCAGTGCTTTATGTTATTTAGCACTGCATTGGATTCGAGGTCACCCTGTTTTTTGAGGTTGGTTGGGTAGTTGTTTCCTAACTTGAAGTCCTGCATTCTGTCCGCATCTGATGCGAACTTGAATGTTTTCTCGAGGTACACGTTCTTGGGCTGTGTCCACGGGTCTATTATGTTATAATATACTGTGCCGTCACGCTCATACACGAAGTCGAGTTTGACTTTGACTTCTTTGGGGTTTTTGGCGTCTGGGAAGAAGTCTTTTATCATGAACTGGTAGTATCCGTCCTCGTCTGTGGTGCCCTTGTATTCTTTGCCGTCGTATGTTGCAGTGACCTGCATGTGCGGCAGTTTGTTGTCGTAGATGTCTGTGACTGTGCCGTTGAGTAGTGACTCATCGCAAAGTCTTGCATCCATCGCGTTCTGGTATAATGCGCCAGCTATTGATCTGCTGTTGTCTGTTTCATCAGGGCTGTTTACTACAAAAAGCATTTCCCCACACTGCCAGGCAACGGTTCCTGTGGCCTCCAAGCATATTGTGTTTTCGTCAACGTTGGGTATCTCCATTGCGTCGGCAATGTATCTTACGGCTTGTCTTACGAACATGAGCACCCACCCGACGATGCCGCCTGCCTCACATATCTGTTCGCCGTCTGCTATCACTATTGCATCATATCCTCTGTAAGTTGTCCTTGGCATCCCGTTTTCCTGCAGCAGGTCTAGACCTTGCCTTGCCTTGGCTGCTCCGACAACTGCGATATATGCTGAGTCAACGTCGGCTTCACGCCCTGCCGCGCTTACTCCGAACGTCAGCCCCTTATACTCCGCGTCCTTGGGGTCGAACACACGCTGCGGCCAACCAAGTTGTCCCGCAGTCTTTGAAAGCACCTCCTTTGCATTCGCCTTATTATCAGTTTCCTGCGCGCAGGCAGAGCCTAAAATAACAGAAACCAAAACTAAAGTCAAAAGACCCCTGAACCAACCACCCATAACAGAAAATTAATGAAAAAACAAGTTTAAAAAACAAAATATTGGGCGATTGGTTTTTAGGCTTCGCATACCCCATATCTTATGTTATGTCCACTCACCTCAGCGCGTTTCGGCGTCATGCCCTGCTTGAGCCCCCTATTGTGGACTATGAGGCTTGGAAGGATTTCACAAAAGCTGATGCCGAGTTTTTAGGTAAATACCTCAAGTTCTGGAGGACGGACGACCCCTCAAGGAAGATGAGCGACCCACTCGCAGTTCCAGGGGCTATCTACCTCATGAAGCAGTGGAATGTTCCAGTCCAGATGCGATCCGACGAGGTTGTTAAGCTCATAGGGCATCTTGAGGGTCAGAGGAGCCCAGGGTGTGGGATGCACGGTATCGTGGAGGCATTGTTTCTGATTAAACAACTTGGTCTCCCGTTAGA
>CAYXON010000245.1:0-1838 GCA_964467145.1 uncultured archaeon
GTTGCTCATAAGGTCAAGTACGATGATTCCCAAATCTGCGGCATGCGCCATGTCGGTGGCTTCCCTGATGTTGCCGGCGTACGGGCTGAATGTTAGCGCGTCAAACCCGCATCTTTTCGCCCAGTAAAATGAGCTCTCGTTTGAGGAGCCTATGTCGCCGAGTTTGTTGTCAAGTATTGAAAGCAATCCGTAGCTGTGTATTAGCTGGTTAAGTGAGTCGAGCTTGTTGTAGCTGAGGGCGTAAAGGACATATTGGGCGTTCATCTTGACTGCCATACAGTTGTCATGGACTGCATCAATTATTTCCATGCAAAACTGCAGTATCACATCGTCTGCTTCGCCGGGGTACTTCTTCTTTATCACCTCAGACCTGCGCTGGTCTGGGAGTGCCGGGTCCAAGCCGACACATAATATGCTGTCTTTTTCCTCGCGAACGCGATTGTAGTCTTTTTGGAATTTCATTTTCGCCATCCCCGCGTGTCAGATTGCCACTTAAGCGCCTCCGAGGCCTCATCAGGCAGGAGGTACCCGGACGATGCTGCGACATCAAGTGCGGTTTTGAAGTTTGATAGTGGATGTAATTGGACGCCAGCGTTTTTGAATGAGATATCTGACTCTGAAAGCCCGTATGAGAAGATGCTAACGCAATCCACCACTTCCGCGCCAACATCCCTAAGTGATTGAACCGCTGCGAGCGAGCTTTTTCCCGTGCTCACAAGGTCCTCAACAAGGACCGTCGCATCACCGTCTCTGATGCTTCCCTCAACGAGTTTTTTGGTGCCGTGGTCTTTCTCGGACTTCCTCACGTAAACGAGAGGTTTTCCGATTTTTTCCGCCACCCACGCACCCCAGGGTATCGCAGCCGACGCTGTTGCTGCGACAACGTCGCAATCAAGGCAGCTAAGTAAGCCCGATATACCATCGACTATTTTGCGCCTTCCCGCGACGTCAGATATCAGAAGCCTGCAATCCATGTAGACTGGACTTTTTATCCCTGACACGTAGGTGAAAGGTTCTGCCACGTTGAATTTCAGCGCCTTCGCATCCAAAAGAAGTTTCGCAATATCTTTAGCATCCATCATATAGTCCTCTTTGAGCCTGAAGCGTCTTTAGTGTATTTCCCGAACTCAGTTTCTGAAAGTTCCTCGCCTGTGAAGACTGGCCCGTCTTTACAGACACGAAGCCCTGCAATTGAGCAGGCCCCACATATTCCGACACCGCACTTCATGTATCTTTCAAGCGATAGCTGAGCTGGCACGCCTTTGTCAACGCATATGTCTGCGATTTTCTTCATCATTATCTCAGGACCGCACGAGTAGACTGACTTGAACTTGTTTTTTTGCAGAAGCTCAGATAGCACCTCATGGGCGAACGCCTTCACACCCTCCGAGCCGTCGTCTGTTGCAAGATGAACCTCGAATCCTGCGTCCTTAAAGTCTTTTGCAAACATTAGCTCGGATTTCGTCCGCGCAGAAATTATGACATGCCCTGACAGCATGTCCTTGAGAGGTCTTAATGGGGCTATGCCGCATCCGCCGCCGACAATGCAGACACTGCCTTTTACGGACTCAAACCCGCAGCCATAAGGCCCCCTGAAGCCGATTTTGTCGCCTTTTTTCAGTTCAAACATTTTTTGTGTGATGCGCCCTACTTTTTTAACAGTCACCCAAGCTTTGCCGTCGATGTTTGACAAGCTCATTGGTTTTTCGTCAAGCCGTGGTATCCACGGCATGCAAAACTGCCCGGGTACTGCCTCAACTTCTGTGTCAAGGACAAATGTTTTATGAGAGGGTGTTTCACTTCGGACGTCCACTATCCTCGTCATCTTGGGCTTATCC
>CAYXON010000246.1:0-1836 GCA_964467145.1 uncultured archaeon
ATCTAATAAGGCCGTATATCGCCACCTTAATCATGACGCCCGACATGAGCGCCGTAATATTAGATGGGCTTGCGGGGTGTGCATATGTCAGCCACTTATGCAAAGGTATGATGCCAGCTTTCATCCCAAATCCTATGAAAAGACATGCAAAAACCAAATTAACCATCAGGGGGTCAGCAGAAACAACATGTCGCATGTCAAATGAGCCAGTGAGCTGGTAAAGTATGATGAATGCGACAAAGAGGAAAATCACCCCAAGGTTCGACATTATAAAGTAGAATACCCCAGCCTTTTGAGTCTCCGCCCTGTCGTATTCGTAGACTACCAGAAGGAATGATGTGAATGACATTATCTCCCAAAAGAAGAGGAATGAGAATGTGTTGGAGGATGTGACGACTAGTATCATAGACAATATGAAAAGACCCATTAGCGCAGTCAAAACATTCTTTCGGGACTCATAGACCCCGTGTTCCACATAGGGTATGGAATACAAGCTCACACAAAACGAGACGACAGCTATAAGGCCTGTGAAGAAAGCTGATAGCCGGTCCACAAAAAAACCAAATCCAAAAGACGGAAGGAACAAATAAGACCCTAAAACCACCTCATTTCCTTCAAATAACGCCAAAACTGAGAATCCAAGAATTATCACTGAAGCAAATGCGTAGGCTGCAAAGGATACACTCCTAAGGCGTCTGCCACCCGCAAAAGCTGAGATTACCTGGATAAATGCACCAAAGAAGAAGATGACAACACCACAATAAAATAGTTCAGATAGCATATTCTCACACGAAACTCAACCAATATGTAACAGATTGCTTTGTTTCAAGTAGTCGCCTTCTAAATCTTTCAAACATTACGGGAAAGAAGTTAATAAATGAATCCTAAGTTAGGCAGATTATGAAGTTTTTATATGCGTTTTTTATCCGGTATTGATCATATATTTGTTTATGGTCGACTTCACGGTTTTGGAGAAGAACATATATGCTGTCGAGGATCTTGTTGGTGATGAAGGCATAAAGTCGGTCGCAGACTCTGAGAAGACCAAGTCCTTTGGGCTGGTTTCCAACCTTTTTATGAGGCCCAAAAAGGAGGACATAACAGTAAACTACATAGAAAAAAGGTATGAACCTTTCTGGCACATCGTCTGCTCAACACATGTTGAGTACGACAGGGAGAAAGAGTATTTAGTCGAAGTGGGAGATGATGTCGTCGAAGTCACATTAGCTGGGAAAAAATACGATGCCCGAAAGAATCTCATGCTCGACGCCATGGAACACTGCATAAAAGACCTCAGGAAAGAGGAGTTCATAGACGCTGTGACCGGCGAGCGAGTCAACAACCAATCATATCTCTGGCTAGAAAAGAAAAAGATAGCGCAGACTGAGGAGCTTCTTGTGGGCGACACCATAGTCGTGCCAGCGAAGGTGAAGGCGTCATCAATAACGAGAAACCTCCTCAGGGACATGATGAAGCCTGTTAAAGCCCACGACATACTCAGAGAGGAGGTTAAGGTAGAAACCCTAAACCTGTATTTCAGGCCGGTTTACGCTGTTGAGTACCTGTGGGCTGCCAAGAACAAGACTGCAGTAATCGAGGTTGATGGAGCAACCAAGAAGACGAGACCCGGCGGCAAGACTATAAAACAGAAGATGCGTGAGATATTCAACGAAGACGACCTATTCGACGTCGGCGCCGAAGTTGCGAACACCCTAATACCCGGCGGCGGAATAGCGCTGAAGATAGCTAAAAGTGCTATGAAGAGGAAGTAGGCTCACTTGTCTAATACTATCCGCTGAGTCGGGTATGCGAAGTTTATTCCCGCCTTCTCGAAAT
>CAYXON010000247.1:0-1821 GCA_964467145.1 uncultured archaeon
TATTCCGACATCCACGACCACCGCACCCTCTGCGACCATGTCTTCTGTTATTAGGTGTGGTACGCCGGTTGCAGATATTAGTATGTCTGCTTTTCTCGTGTGGATTTTTAGGTTTTTAGTGTTTACATGACATACTGTCACCGTCGCCTGGCGGTTCAGGAAAAGCATCGCAAGCGGTTTTCCAACTAGTGTTGAGTGATTTACTATCACGACCTCTTTGCCCTTGGTTCTGATGCCGTATTCTTCAAGTAGCATTATCACGCCTCTTGGTGTTGCTGCGACAAGACTTTCATTTTTTGCCATAAGTTCTCCCATGTTGAGGGGGTGGAATCCGTCAACATCTTTTTCGGGGGCTATTGAGTTGAATACTTTCTGCTGGCTTATGTGTGTGGGAAGTGGCAACTGGACTAGTATTCCGTGTATTGTTTCGTCTTGGTTTAGTGTTTCTATCTCATTGAACAGTTTTTCCTCGCTGATATCAGATGGAAGTTTTGTGAGTGTGGACTTGAACCCTGCTTGTTCACACGCCTTCTGCTTCATTGCGACGTACATCTTGGATGGCGCATCGTCTCCAACAAGGATTGCTGCAAGACCAGGTTTGATGTTGAGTTTTGACGTCTCCTGCTTTATGCGGGAGATTATTTTTTCAGATATTGCCTTGCCATCAAGTATCTCAGCCATGGTATATGGGGTATTCGCTGCAGAGGGTTGTGACCTCTTTTTTGACCTTTTGTTTAAGGCTTGTGTTAGCGGGTTCTTTTACGACAGAGCTTATCCAGGCTCCTATCTGTTTCATCTGCTCAGCCCCCATGCCCCGGACGGTGACAGATGGTGTGCCGACTCTTATGCCTGATGTGACGAACGGACTTTGTTTGTCGTAGGGTACCGTGTTTTTGTTGAGTGTTATGCCAGCTTCCCCAAGCGCTGCCTCAGCCTCTTTGCCAGTTACTGCCTTGTTTGTCAAATCCGCAAGCATCAGGTGGTTGTCTGTTCCGCCAGATACTAGGTTGAAGTCATTTTCTAGTAGGGTGTCTGCTAGTGTCTTGGCGTTTTCGATTATTTTCTCGTTTATCTTGCGCCGTTCAGTTGTTAGATTCTCTTTGAAGCATACCGCTTTCGCAGCTATCATGTTCATGAATGGTCCGCCTTGCGTTCCAGGAAACACTGCCCGGTCTATCTGTTGTGCGTATTCGCTTTTGCACATTATCATCGCGCCCCGCGGACCCATCAGGGTCTTGTGGGTTGTGGTTGTTATAAAGTCCGCAAAACCAACTGGTGTTGGGTGGACTTTGGCGCCAATTAGCCCTGCTATGTGGGCTATGTCTGCCATGAGGTATGCGCCGACTTCGTCTGCAATCTCCCTGAACCACTTGAATGGTACAGTCCTTGGGTATGCGCTGTATCCGCAGATTATTATCTTGGGTTTAACTGCCTTCGCCCTTGTGAGGACTTCGTTGTAGTCGAGGGAGCTGGTTTTCTCGCTTACTGTGTAAAACTCACCTTTGTAGATTTTGCCTGACTCGTTTATCTTGTATCCGTGGCTTAGGTGCCCGCCGTGGGAGAGCTCCATCGAAAGTATGGTGTCCGCTGGTTTTAGGACTGCAAGGTATACTGCTAGGTTGGCTTGTGTTCCACTGTGTGGTTGGACGTTTATGTGGTCTGCTCCAAATAGTTTTTTCGCCCGCTCTATAGCGAGGTCTTCGACTACGTCAACGTATTCGCAGCCGCCGTAGTATCTCTTGTGTGCGTAGCCTTCCGCATATTTGTTGGTCATAACAGAAGACATTGCCTCACGTACTGCAGCTGACGTCAGGCTCTCAG
>CAYXON010000248.1:0-1786 GCA_964467145.1 uncultured archaeon
ATGCGTCGGTTGGGTTTGGATATGTTTTCAACATTGTTGATGACGACTTTGGAGTTTGGTATGTAAAGCTGTGTGTTGTTGAGGGTCCTAATCCTTGTGCTTCTGAGCCCCACCTCCATAACGTCCCCTGTGACGCCGTCTATGACGACCCTGTCGCCTATTGCGAAAGGCTTGTCAAAGAGTATCGCAAAAGCTCCGAAGACATTCTCGACTGTGTCTTTGGAGGCGAGCGCCACAGCAAGGCCGCCGATTCCAAGGCCTGCTATCAGGGCTGTTACGTCAAATCCGAAGTTACTCAACACAACCAGGACCCCTATGACTACGGCTATGACCTTAATGCCTTTGCTGAGTATGGGCATTATCTGGTCGTCAAGCTGGGACTGTGTCTTCTTGGTTAGGGGTGCAAGAACCTCCGACATGAATATGTCTGTGAGCCTTATGGAAAGCCATACCCCATCCACTATGATTGCTGAGAAAATCAGGTTGTCAAATATCTGGCGAATCTCAACTGGTGCGTAAAGCAGCTTGGATGCGGCGTAAAAGCCGGCTATCGCTATTAATGCGACGAGGGGCTCCTCGACCGCGTCAACCAGCAGGTCATCCAGCTTGGTCTTGGTCTTTGCGAAAAGCCTCTTGAGGTACCGGTTTATCAAAAAATAAACTATCTTCCCCATGACTATGGATGCGAGGACTACGAGAAACGCTGTCAAGTAATCCTGGAGCGAATTCCCGAAAAACACGGTAGCGACGTCAAAGTTCATCATCAAACACCAAAGGATAAATAATGAGGTAATTCGAATATAAACCTGTGGTAGGGGACTTTTGTCAGCGTACGACAAGCGCCACGTCAATCTTTTCTTCTGGCTGCATCACTGACTCGACGAATTTGGTTGTTAAATCAATGAATCCCTGCTGTTCAGCTGCGTGGACGTTTACCTGCACTATTGCGCCAGGTGGTATGAACTTTGTTCCTCCTCCTTCCCCTAATCCGACGTATCTGACCTTTGATTTTTCGCCGGTCTTTATCTTGTCCCCGTTTTTGAGTGGTGTGTCTGGTGTTAGGGGCAGCCACTTGTCGGTCCCAGCCGGCTGGTAGACTGCATCCCCGTTCACATACGTCACGACCGCATTTGTGCCGAGTGGAACCTTGTTTGGCATCGTGGTTGTTGTGACGTCAGGCTCAGAATCAGTTGAGTCAAAGGATATGTTAACCATGTCAGTGACTATGTTTGTCATGGCCTCGTTTATCCTCTCAGTTGTGTCGATTTTATCGCGTGGGTCCTCGACGTAGTCGATGTTGAATTCATTGTTGGCGCTGTAGAACTCGGTGCCTTTCTTCCCGTTTAACCGGACTAGCCGGAATTTAGAGTTGGCACCAGTCTTCACGACGTCGCCCTTCTTTAGGAGTGTGTCTGGTTTCAGCTTGTACCACTTGTTTTCGCCAACAGGTTTATAGTACACCTCACCTTGTGTGAATGTCACAGCGACTTCAGCCTCATCTTCTGAGATCACCCTATTAGGCTGCTCATCGGGGGTGAATATTGCCATGAACCAGCTTATGATACTTTCGAAAAAACCTTTTCCAGATGATTGAGTTGCGAGGGTGGTGGATGATGTTGTTGTCGCTGCCTTGTTTTTGCAGGTTTCGAGTTCTTTTTTGGCGTCTGTTTTGCATTTGTCGCCGCATGCGCCGGTGTTCTGGACTGTGACGCATGATGCGAAGCAGCCGTATGCTTTGTCTGCGTATGCGACTGTGCAGGGGTCTGTGCTGTCGCCGACTTCCTCG
>CAYXON010000249.1:0-1776 GCA_964467145.1 uncultured archaeon
TACTTAAGAATCGCCATGCAACAGGCTGTGACGAATGCTGCAGCAGCAACCCAGGGTATGAAAGGATATCGCTTACGCGCGAAATTTGAGACTGTCAAAGTCGATGATGCTGGACGAGCAAGGCAGCACTTCTTGGAAAGAGGTTACGCCCCAGACGAGGAAGTTGGCATGATAAGGATATCTGACAAAGCAGGTGGCATACCAGATGATATACTTGCGAAGTTTGAGGCAGGCCGTCCCATAGAGAAAGATGGCAGGGTGTGTTGCGGGCTTGAGCTGATGCGTGAGACAATATCCTACGTCAACGACGGCATAGTATTCATAGAAAAGACGGAAGGCGGCACCGACGTCGTGTTCTATGTCGGCCTCAAAAAGAGGCAGACTCCAGGTTAGCCTACTAGCTCGTCCATTATTTGGGTGACTTTCTCAAGGCTTGTTCCCCCTCCAAAGCCGACCCTAAAGTGTTTTTGTAGGTGCTCGAAGCCCTTGAATTTGCCGCCAAAGCTCGTTCCTGGTATGAATCCTGTCTTCTTCTCAGATGCCATTTTTCTCACGAACTCCTCGGAGTCAGATCCGTCAGGTGTTGTTGGAAACACCATATAGGTGCCTGCTGGCTTGTACGGCAGCTCACAACCCCATTCAATGAGGCGTTTAACGACTACCTCATTCTTTTTCTTGTAGCCTTCGACTACTGACTTCAAAAATGATAGTTTAGGGTCCTCTGATATTATCTTTGTGACGCCAGATTGGACGCCTGCTGACGCTCCTGCTGAGAGGTTTCTGAAGTAGTATCCCACCATCTTGTGGGATGCGAGTATCTCAGGGGACATCCTTATGAAGCCGAGCCTTATGTCAGGTTTTATTATCTTTGAAAAAGACGACACAAGACACACGTTGTCTGATATCTCAGCTTCCATGCTGACTGGAGACACATAAGGTGTTTTTTTGCTGTCGAATATTATGTACTTGTACGGCTCGTCAGTGATTATCTGAAGATTGTTCGCAACAGCCCACCCGCACATTTTCTTGAGCTCACTTTCGCCAATCAGCTCGCCGGTGGGGTTGGCTGGGAAGTTCACATAAACTGCCCTGCTTTTTCCAGTTAGCGCATTTTGCGCATTCTCTTCAATGAATCTTCCGCCCTCAAAAAGCGATGTCGGGACTCCGACGTTGCCTGAGTGCGCGACCATATTGTATATCGTCCCCCAGCAAGGCGTGTTCACAAGTATTTCGGAGCCTGGGTTGAATATCGAGAATATGAACGTCAAGGCTTGTGATGCGCCGACTGTCACATATATCCTGTTGACATCTTCTGCTGTTAGTTTGGCTCCGAAGTATGGCTCCATCTCTATTATTTTTTTCTTTAGCCCTTCCTCACCGTCGAACGGGGGGTATCCTGTGGTTCCCTTAAGCTCCTGTTCGTAGACGGCTTTTGCGTATGTCTCAAGTATGTGCTGGGGCATCTTGTCAGGTACACCTATCGTCATCATGTTAACGGCTCCTGCGTCTTTTGCCACCTTGACCCAGTGCCTTATCGGGTCCGGGCTTATGCCCTCGAGGTTTTTTGTTAGTTCCATCGTAAATGCTCTCAGACTATTTGACGCAGGCTAATAAATGTTTCTATTTTCAGCCGAAGAAGTTCTTTGCTATGCCGTACCAATAGTCGTTTACTCTCCGGTTTTTGACTGCTTTTTTCAGCGGGATTGTGGTTATCTCATCGTTTTTGAGCGCGACCATGACTCCGTATTTTTTGGCTTTCACAAGCTCGAACGCCTT
>CAYXON010000250.1:0-1775 GCA_964467145.1 uncultured archaeon
CGACCTTGCTGTTGCGGCTAAATTCGTTAGCTCCCTCGGCATACGGCAGGACGACGTCATAGTGTCTGTCGGCGGGGGCGGCGGCGCTTCTATACAGCCTGAGTCTCTTGTAGCCTTGTTGGGTGCTAAACTCATTATAGCCTCTAAGGCTTACTCCACGACAATAACAACCGACGACGTCCTTGATGGCCTTCAGTTCAAGCACCCTGTCAATTGGGCTCGCGGTGACTTTCTTAATTTCCCGCGGCCTGATGGACTTAAGGGTTTTTTCATCTTCAACGTACTTGACCAGGTGGGTATCGCGGCAGGCGACAAGATAGTGTCTAAGGCCCTTGATGAGCTTAGAAACCCTGGGGATTTCCTAGTCACAAGCACATACCTTGGTGATCCCCACGCGAGGGGTGAGGGTGAATACTGCAGGGACTCGAAAAGGATACTTGACATAGCAGCGTCCAAGGGCATGAGACTGCGTCGCGAGGTCAGAAAATACAACTACACGGACGACGCTGAAGTGTTCACACTATTGAAATAATCTATCTCTTGTTGTTCCACTCTTTTGTTGCGTACTTTGTGCGGCTTAGTTTTTCTGCATCTGCGAGCTCATCATCTGTCAGCTCACCTTCGGCGTAGTTTAGCTTTAGCGCTGTCGCGAATCCTTTTGCGAATGCGTCCACAGCCTCGTCGTAGATTATGCATCTTCCGAGTATCTTCTCAACTGATGTGACTCTTTCTTCGACTGCGGCTATCATTTTGTCCCTTATTTTCTCGTTTGGGACCTTGAGTATTGTGAACATTTTTTTCGGGTCAACACCCAAGATTATCGTGCCGTGCTGAAGCACGCAGTTCATCCTCCTTGTTTGCGCGTTTCCTGAAATCTTTTTGCCCCCAGCCACTATGTCGTTGAGGGGCGCGAACACAGCATCTATACCAAGCTCCCTGAAGCCCTCAATAAGGCCTGAACAGATTAGTTTGTACGACTCAAGTATGTCCTTTGGCACGGTGTCCTCAGGCGTTATGAAACTGTATGTGAGCTCCACATCATGGTAGACTGCCCCTCCTCCAGTAATCCTTCTTACGACATCGACCCCGTATTTTTTGCACGCAACAAAGTCTACTTCATCTTTGAGGCTTTGGAAGTACCCGATGGAGACAGCAGCAGGCCTCCACCCGTAGAGCCTTAGTGTCGTCGGTGCGGAGCCGTCTGAGACGCTTTTCAGAACCGCCTCGTCAACGCCCATATTGTGTGTTGCACTGTTATGGCCGGTCTTTAGGAGTCTGCAGTTCATTTCATCGCCTCCAGTATGACCTTTGTTATCGAGTCTTTGCCAGCCCCGTAAATTTGTGCGCCTTCAAGGGCTTCTGAGACTGCTTTTTCCAGGTCTTTAACATCAATATTCCTCAGTTTCTTGTCTAGTTTTTCTATTGCATCTTCTGGGTGCATGAAGAAGTCGCCGCAGACTTTCGCAGACCTTATGAGTTCGCCTTCGTAGTTGACTTCGGCTTTCAGGAGCTTTCCCCCAGGCACCTTAAGAGTAGATTTCCCTATCATAATCCTTTCTTTATCAGCTCTTCAAGCTCGCCAACGGACTTTATCCTGTAGTCCGCCATTATGCCGACACCGACTGTCTTCACGCCCGCTTTTTTGCCTGCGTTAACATCAGCTTTCGTGTCGCCGACCATTAGCGCATCTTTTTCATCGACTTTCGCGAGCTCGCATGCTCTGTGTATGATGTCAGGTTCCGGCTTTCCGACTGCGACGTCATCTCCCCCTACTA
>CAYXON010000251.1:0-1775 GCA_964467145.1 uncultured archaeon
TGGAAATGTTTTCAAGATAACTACAGATACGAGTGAATATAGGGCATCTAAAGATGCCCTAATGCACTTGACACCGCGATAAGCAAGCCCCAAGTGCTTGCAGCAATCGCGGTGCGGGTATTTCGTCTGAAGCTGTTGAGGCTGTAGTATCTCTGTTCGTTCGCGCGGCAAGCAAGACCCCGCAGGGGCTTGCGAAGTCGCGACACGGGCATTCTTAAAATGGTTACAATTATGTGGTTTTTATTCTAGGGGTTTTTTTCCTGGTTGGGGGAGTATGTCATCGTCTTCATCGTCTTCCCCGTCTTCGTCGTTTTTTATTGTGTCTGCGCCCTCTTTTCCAGCGAATGCGCTCAGCAGCTTAACTGTCTCATCATGTGTGAATGTCTTTCGCAGCAGCTTATAGGCTGAGAGTATCTCATATGCTAGATTCTCGCCTTCTTCATTGGATATGATTCGCTGGGTCTCCTTGGATAATGTTTTGACAAGGGCGTGTCCGAATACACTCTCGTAAGTGCCATGGATTAAGGCAGTTTCAGAATCAGTCCAATGAGCGGATAAGAAGCGTGAGACTTCCCGGCTCTCAGCCTTATGCTTCTTAATCATCTGCTCGATTTTAGAGAAGTCCATAATTAGTATTCTATGTATAGGTGTAGTCAATATAAGCTTACAACATCCCTTAAGATTAAGGGGCTTCCCCTTATTTTTCCCCTGATATCTAATCTTTTTCTGTCTATATCTTGAAATCTAATTGGTTGCCTTTCTCTCAATCCCCTTGTGTATCCTGCCTTGGGTGTAGCAATTATTATCTCAGAAATTTTATAGATTAACGTGGCTTCTGTTGAACGCGTCCGCCAACCATCTGAGGCAGTATCCCTAGAATGTCCTGAGCCCTTACCACTTAATGCTCAACTGCATTCTGTGGGGGATTGGTGGATTAGGCCTGAGAACAGGGATTATTACCAATACGACTGCGGAGGCCTAAGAGACAGTGAACGGTGGGCTGGGAGACTAGCCCCCGCCACAGTAAGTGCGTTCTCCAAGAAAAACATCACCCTCGGCATAATAGAATCTGGAAAACTCGCACCTGGTGTGTTGGCTGCGGTTAAAGAAGAACTACTCGGACATTGCGTCCGAGACGGGAGGTCAAGCATGTTCAAGGTCCTCAACCAGGCAAAAATGAGGACGCGAAACGGTGATGAGTTCCTGCTTGTGACACTCGGCAGCAAAGGACATGAGCGCATCGCATACTGGAAGGAACTCTACCAGGAGGAGCCTGTAAGAGTCACTGAACTATTAGTTGCACTCGACACAACAAAAAGAAATACCATAACCTCCCTGCAGTTGGGTTTCACCTATCAGTGTCGTTCTGAAAAAAAGGCGCACGTAGGGACGGTGCGCCTTGATGGATTGGGCTCGGCGGCGTGCCCAATAAACTCGTCCATAAACGTTCATGAAGACTATCGCGGACGGTTATTCGGCACTACAATCGTGGCGTTGGGTTTCCAAAGAGCCCTTGAAGTACTCGGTGAAGACGGGGGCGTAGTCGGCGAATCTATCGACAGCCCCCACATGCGCAAAGTATTTGAACAACTTGGTTTTAGCGCGGAATATCGATTCGGCCATGGAGGTAGTGGAACCCACACCAGAGACACTAAACCAGAAAACAGGGCATACCTACAGACCATACTCCCTACGCGGGCATAAGCCCTTTGATGGCTGTAAGAGGGGGTAGTGTTTATCTCCCCTGAACACTCCCCTAAAATGTTTTTTCTGTT
>CAYXON010000252.1:0-1772 GCA_964467145.1 uncultured archaeon
GTTATTAGTTTGAGGTATTCTGCGCGCCCGCTTTTCCTGCATGTCTTCATGAGCTCTGAGACTTTTTTCGAGTTCCCTTCTAGGATGAAGAGTTCCAGGCATTTCCCCCCACCCAGTTGGTTGTGGATTGATGTCTTTATCAGGTTCTCGAAGTCGTGGCGGGCTTTGCTGAATGCGTGCTCGTATTCTTCCTCGTGTATCAGCACCAGGACTCCTGTGAGTTTCCCCTTCATCTCGTCGGTTTTCTCAAGGTCTTTTGATATCAGGTTGATGGAGTATCTCAGTGCGTCAGAGCGGCTTTTATATCCTCCTGTTGTAACAATCTCGTCCAGTTTGTCTACTGCCTCCTTAGGCAGTGAGACGCTTATGATGGCCATTTTAATAATTTCACATCAAAAACAACAATATAGTATTAACTTATTTTTAAATATTAATAAATAATATGTTTTTCATGAAAGTTAATAAGTTTGTCGTTGGTGGTTTGTTGATCCTAGCAATCATTGTTTCAGGTTGCATGAGTAGCACACAATCTAGCATTGATACCCGGAAAAACGGAGGAAAACTAGGTGTTATCGCTAGCTTTTATCCGATGTATGATTTCGCAAAGAACGTCGGGGGAGACCAGATTGATGTGAAGTCTCTCATACCTGCAGGCGTCGAACCCCACGAATATGACCCGACACCATCTGACATTATGGCACTTGAAAGAGCCCAACTCTTCATACTTAATGGAGTAATCGAGGATTCCTGGGCACCTAAACTGATAGCGGGCTTGGACAACAAGGCCTTGAAGGTCGTGGACACAAGCGAGGGAATAGCACTTGTCGCATCCATGGATGCTGATGAACCCGGAAACGACCCTCACCTATGGATTGACCCCGTATTGGCAGAAAAGCAGGTTGCCGCTATAAGGGACTCATTCATAGAGGCTGATCCATTAGGGAAAGATATTTATGCGGCTAATGCGGCGGCATATATCCAGAAGCTTAAGGAGTTGGATGGGCAGTTTCGCTCTACTATGGCGAGCTGCAAGAAGAAGGACATATTGATAACCCATGCTACCCTCGCGTATTTCTGCAAGGAATATGGCTGTAACCAAGTCCCTATAGAAGGTGTCAACGCTGAAGGTGAGCCGACACCTGCCGTTGTCGCAGCCATCATTGACCAGGCACGGGAGAAGAACATAACTGTGGTATTCGTAGAGAAGCTGTTTAACCCCAAAACTGCAGAGGTTATTGCTGGTGAAATCCACGGAAAAGTTGCGGTATTCAATTCAGTCCATGGACTTACCGAAGAGGAGCAAAAGAGCGGGGAGGACTACCTTTCACAGATGAGAGAGAACATAAATGCGATAAAACAGAACCTGGACTGTGGATAAAAGATATATGGACTCTGAAGTTATTGGATTCGAGGGGGTGTCATTCAGCTATGGGAGTCAGCTGGTGCTAGACAATACCACATTTTTGATAGAGAAAAATGACTTTTTCGGCATTATCGGACCTAACGGTGGGGGCAAGACCACCATAATAAAGCTTATTCTCGGCTTCCTCAAACCAGATTCTGGAGAAATCCTCCTGTTCGGAAAAAACAACCCATACGCAGGTGAGTTGAAGAGGATAGGATATGTTCCCCAGCGGGCCAGCAATTTCGACCAGAATTTCCCGGCAACAGTCTTCGAGGTGGCAAGCACCGGCAGGTACGCGAAAGTCGGGATTATGAAGGGACTATCCAGACACGACAACGAAATTGTAGAGAAATCTCTCGCCACCGTA
>CAYXON010000253.1:0-1739 GCA_964467145.1 uncultured archaeon
GTTTTTTTTGCCGTACCAATGCTTTTCGGTCAACCACTTTTTTGGTGGTTTTGCGGGGGACGAGGTTCGAACTCGCGAAGGCCTTGCCACACGGCCCTCAACCGTGCCCCTTAGACCGACTCGGGCACCCCCGCATTTTTTTGGGCGGGTTTGCGGCTTTTGATTATTTGATCTTGATTTGTTTTATTTTTTCCGAAACCACCTCAAACGCTGCCTTGACCAGTTCTTCAACTGGTACTTGACCGAATGATTCCACTAAGACACTGTATGTATCTTTGTCTTTTAGCTCGTACGAGCATAGGGCAGGCTGCCACTTCATGTGTTCAGATCCTGCACCAGCTATCGCCTCGGCTTCGAGTGTGATGCTTTGTTTGTCCATTAGTTTGACAAGGGGTATTGTATCATATACTGGTTTGACGTCGCTGTCTCCACTTTTGAGGTCTGCTGAGTAGACTGTCGCAGGACCGTGTACGTCAATTGTTAGCTTGCATGAGCATTTAGGACATCCTTGTCCCTCGCACTCGCAGTCTTGTGGTAGCGCGTATTTTCCGAATTTTGTGGTGAGTGGTACAAGACCTATCCTATGAGCTAGGTTTTCGTCGTTTAGTATTGATGAGTTAAATTTGAAGTTCACTTTCTCTACTGCCATCACGGGAACCCATGACATTATTGTTCTTCTGAAGGCGTTGAGCATCTTGACATCTACTCCGGAGATGTCGAACCTTAGGATGTTACCCTCTTTCTTGTTGTTTGTTATCTTCATCATACTCTCCTACCTCTTTTACCGCCTTTGGCTCTGCAGCCGTCGTGCGGTATTGGGGTTACGTCATCAATTCTACCTATCTTGATTCCTGTGCGTGATATTGCCCTTATCGCTGCTTGGGCTCCTTTGCCGGGGTATCTTGGGCCGTTGTGTCCGCCTGGTGCTCTGACTTTGATGTGTACGCCGATGTATCCCTTGTCTTTTATGGCTTCCGCAATCCTCATTGATGCCTGCATTGCAGCGTATGGTCCACCTTCCTCTCTGTCTGAGCGGACTATTTGTCCTCCGCTTTTGAGGGCGATTGTCTCAGCGCCTGTTAAGTCTGTGACGTGTAGTATTGTGTTATTTTTTGAGGAGTAAAGGTGAAGCACACCCCACATGCCCTGTTTTTTTGCCTTAGATTGTGAATCCTCATCTGAAGTCTGTGATTCTTCCTCTGCCGTTTTTTCCTCTGACTTTTCCTCTTTTGCCTCTGGTATCTGATCTTCTTCTGCGACTTTCTTGCCCTTTACCTTCTTTTTGGGCTTAGCCTCACCGCCATCATCTTTTGGCTTCTTTTTAGGTTTTGCCTCAGCGGCTTGATCAGACTTCTTTTTTGGCATTTTATTCTTTGCTCTCCTCTTTTGGTTTTTCCGACTCAATCTTTGGTGCTTCTGCGGGTTTCTCCTCAGCCTTTGGCGCCTTTGGGGCTTTCAGTTTATCCTTCTTTGGTTCTTCCGCAGCTTTTGGTATTTCAGTTGCAACTTCTGTTGCTGGGTCTCTTAGCGCAGCCTCCTGTGATGCACGTTTGTCGGTTTTCTTCACCATCTCCTCTGACACCCTCACTGTGTCCTCTTCTTTGGCGAGTACCATGTACCCAGGTACTGTTACTTTGTGGTTTCCTATGAAAACGTGGTTGTGGTTTATGTATTGTCTGGCTTGCCTCATTGTGTTGGCTAGTCCGCGCTTGTATACGATGGACTGTAGTCTGCGTTCC
>CAYXON010000254.1:0-1714 GCA_964467145.1 uncultured archaeon
TTGTCTCGCCTTTGCTGACGCTTGTTTCTGATGCGTCCTCAAATCCGAGTACTTGTCCGCCCATCTTCTCCATCGCGGATGTGAAGCTGAGCCTGGTTCTCGTTGAGGGCTCGAAGAATAGGGTCGCCATGACCTTCCCCCTCATGAGATCGGGTTTGGGTTTTTTCTCGAGTTTTTCGGCAGTAGAAAGGATATCCAGTATGTCAGACTTGGATAGTTCGCGTATGGAGATTATGTCCCTCCCCTTCAAACTTGACGCAGACATCCTACAAGAATATGGAAGACAACCCATAAAAACACAAAAAAAGAAGTTGTTGAGGTGGGTTTTAAAAGGAGTAAGAAGGTTCTGGAATCCAGAATACCAGAGGGCTCGAGGCGTAAGCCGAGACCCTCAATCTGTAAACTGGATTTCCAGTTTTGGGCCGCGGACGGAATTTGAATCCGTGTCGCCGGATAGCTGCGGATTTTATTTCATCCGCCACAGTCCAGTAGGATAACCTGGCTACCCCACCGCGGCCATTTTGGTCGAGGATAGTATTAGGGTTGTTTAGTAATAAAACCTTGTCTTTTAGTGGTTGTGTCCTTTGCGGATTTCGTCTACTTCGTGGTGTATGAGCTCGAGCTGCTGATTTTCTAGAGCTTTTGGGTTAAGGGTCAGGATGAGTGTTGCCTGGGACCTTAGTGATTTGTCTCGTATGTTCTGGATGAGGTTTAGTACTTTGTCGAATTTGTTCTGGGTTATGAGGTATATCAGGCCGTCAATGAGTATCACTGACTTTTCGGCTTTGAGCATGAATTCTCCGACTGTCATGGATATCCCCATTAGGTTCTGGGGGTTTAGGGAATGTGTCACGCCCGTTTTGTCAAATTCCTCAGAGTATACGTTAGTCAGCCAGACTATGGGCGTCTTTTCAAGGCCGTGTATCTGCCGTATGGTGTCTGGGTTTTCACGAGTTAGTATCAGGCCGGGTATTCCCTGTTGGACGAGTTCCGCGAATGCTTCAAGGCTTTTTACTGGTTTGGATTCTGGGAAGATGTATGTTCTGCCTATTTCGAGTTTGTGCTCTAGGGGATGGGGTATTATCTCGTCTTCGACCACTGGCTCAATGACTATGTGTGATTGTCTTATTGCGTTTGTGATGTCGGTTTGGGTGACTATGCCTGCGACTTTTCCGTCTTTTGTTACAGGTATCCGCCTTATGCCGTTGGCGTCCATGAGGTCAAGGACTTCCTCGATGCTTGAGTCAAGTTCTGATGTGATTACTGGCGAGCTCATTATCTCTTTTATCTGGACTTCTTCTAGATTTTTTTTGTGGGCGAAAAGATGTATGAAGTCGCGCTCAGTCACGATGCCGACTGCTTTGCCGTCTTCTGTTATTAGAAGTGAGCTTATGTTTTTGCGGGTCATGAGTTTTGCCGCCTCTATGGCCTGCATTGTCGGCTCCACTGTGACGACCGAGTTATTGTATATGTTTTCGAGTTTCATCTTAGTTTCTCAAGCGCCTCACGCCCGCTCATACCCACACGTATCCCGTATTGTTTGGCCTTTTCTGTGCAGTCGACTATTTTGGCTTTGAGTACGTCGTCGGCTGTTGATACGCCGCGGACTATGCATGCTGCGTCACCGAGTTTTTCGGCTACATCTTTATTGAGGTATCCGCACATTATAAATCCGTTTCGGGCTTTGATTAACACGATGTTCCCGTTTTGGAGC
>CAYXON010000255.1:0-1690 GCA_964467145.1 uncultured archaeon
GAAGTCTTAGATTTATCAATTTCCTCAAAAGGTTATATAATAAAGGAAAATGAACATGCGATACTCCGGGGGTTGGACAGCACTTAAAACGCCTTTCAATGATGACTTCACAGTGAACTGGGCTCAGCTTGAGGCCAACGTAGGATTCCAGCTTGAGGAGGGCATAAGCGGCCTTCTTCCGATGGGCACAACAGGTGAGTCTGCGACAGTCACCCACGAAGAGCACTCCCAGATAATCTACAAAGTCAACGAGTACGTCGGCGGAAGATGTAATGTCCTGGCTGGAACCGGCTCCAACTCAACAAGTGAGGCGCTCTATGAGACCAAGCTCGCAGTCGATGCAGGCATAAAAGCATGCCTTCTTGTTGACTGCTACTACAACAAGCCATCATCGCTTGAGCTCAGGAAAGAATATTATTCGCCGATACTTTCGGAGTTTCCGGATACGGACTTCATAGCATACGCGATACCTGGCAGATCTGTCACAGTCATATCCCCTGAAGACCTTGCGATAATAAGAGCGGAAAACCCGAACCTCGTCGCAGTGAAGGAGGCGACTGGAGACTTTAACAGGATGAAAAGAACCCGCCAGCTACTTGACGGGGAGTTCAACATCATAAGCGGAGACGACCCCAACACATACAAGATGATGTCCGATGGCTCGATAGACTCATCTGGTGTCATATCAGTCATCTCAAACATCACCCCTGCACCAATCGAAAAATACACGCGGCTTCTTCTTGAAGGAAAAATCAAGGAAGCCAAGAAAATCGACGCAGCACTAACGCCCCTCTTCAACGTCGTCGGAGTCAAGACAGAAGATGAGATAACACTCCCCAACGGCTCAAGGGTGAAGGTCGTCAACAAGTGCCCGAACCCAGTGCCTGTGAAGACTATGATGCGAGGTCTTGGAATGATAGACGGCTGGTGCAAAAGACCACTAGGCAGACTCACAAAAAACGGGGTCACTATTGTGCGCAAAGCACTGCAGGACGTCTGGGAAAACTACCCCCAAGCGCTTGAGCCGATAGAATCCCACTACGACGTCTCAGTAGCCGAAAGGCTAGATGACGACGGGATATGGAAGGCACTGAGCTACTAAAATAGTTATACTTCCCCATTTCTCCTATGCACAGGACTGTCCACGACAGCAGGCTTCGGGAACTTCCCCAGACCCGCCCAATAAATGTGGAGTTTGACACAATACAGGTCCTCGTGCACCCCGCATGGAACGAGTTCATAGGCGTAGCAAGCCGAGAACACTTCAGGCCGGAGGTTTCAGCGCTTGAGATACCAAAGGTCAGGGCAGTCGTTGAAACCGCAGCAAGGATATTCAGAGACCACCTCCCAGATTGGGTTGAGCCCATAGACTCAGCATCAGCAGATGTGCGTTCAGTGCTAGTTTTCATGTGCGCTAAACTTTCCAGCTCACAGATTCCCCTATTCATCCACAATGCCGACGAGGTTGAACAAGTTTTTTCAAAAAATCCAGTGGATGCGACTGAGGCAGAGCGAAAAGAGATGGATGAAGACCTTTCCAGACTTGGCATAACGCCGCATGCGCAGGCTGCCGCATACGCCGGCCCAAAAACCGGGTTCTCAGACGGACTAGGCCTTGAGGAACTATGGCTTATGAACCGCGCAGTGAAGGGCGTGGGTGAGCGCCTACTAATACTTCCGACAATCTATA
>CAYXON010000256.1:0-1673 GCA_964467145.1 uncultured archaeon
CCTTTATCGTCTGCTTTTAGGTGCAGTTCTTCACGAAGGACTGACAGCATAGTTTCCAAATCGACTATTAGGGGGTCTGATTCGCTTTGGTCGTCGAATGTGTTTTCTTTTGAGCCCTTGATAGTGTGTTTGAGCTGGTAGTATAGTTCTCTTATGCTTGCGGTCTTGTCTTTTTCCACGAGTTCATCGCATTTGGCCGCTATCATCATTGTTTGCATGAATTTGCGGGTGTGGGCTATGTTCATGAAGTTTCTTGATGATGTCTTGGACCCCATCCTCAAGAGATTTTCTTTTTTGTCGAATGTTATGTTGCTCAGCCCCCTAAGCGGCACAGACATTTTCGGTACTTTGCCGCCCTCTATGTGTTCTGCTATTTTATTTCCTAAGTCGACAAGCCGCGATGATACTTTTTTGTCCCTCATTCTTTCTCCTCCTCTGATACTTCTTCAGCAGGCACTTCGGTGGATGCTTCCAAGTCATCATCGTCGTCTTTCTGTTGTTTGTTTTCTATCTTGAGCTTGTCCATGATGAGTTTCTGTAGATCTTGGATTAGTTTTTTCTCGTTCTTTTGGGTGAGTTTAGCAACTGCTATTGCGAGTTCTATGGAGTATTTCAGGAGTATGTGCATCCGCTCCTCTCGTTCTAGGTCTCTTCTTTTTCTTGAGTGGTATCTCTGAAATCTGCGGCCCACATCCATGAGTGCCATCCGTATCTCCTTAACAACCTCTTCTTCTGTTGAGACGCTCTGTTTTCCGGCTGAGGTGTAGGGTATGTGGGCTGATATGAGGTTTATGAATATTGTTATCGGAGTTTTTGAGAAGTCTTTGATGTCGTATCTTTTCCAGTCTACGCTTTGTACCGCTGTTGTTATGGCGCATGCTCCAGCGTCAAAAAGGAGTGGTGTGCGGTTTGCGAATCTCATTAACTCTACTTTGCTGTCTTCATCGCTTGTTTCTCTTCCTGCTTTGCCGCCGAATGCTATGGCGACCTCAACTTGGAAGGGCACCCCTCCCGCGTACACTGTCGGTTTTCTAGTAAGTATGGAGTAGAATTCCGGCTTTAGTATCTTGATTATCGCATTTTCTATCTGTTTTTCGCCGATTGGCCTTAGTCCTTCAACAGGGGGTGCCATGAAGTCGAGTTCCTGGAATGCTTTGACTATTTCTTCTGTTTCTGTCCAGTCGAGTTTTCTGGGATTCTTTTTGAGGTCGAAGTTGACTTTATCCTGAATTTCTGCGACCTTTGATTTGCTGATTCTGGAAAATTCAGTCTCCAAAAAACCGCTGACTCTTCTTGCGCTTGTTCTTTTAGCGCGGTTCAGAAGTTCGTCTGTGTCCATCCCCTTGGGGTGGGCTTTCATCTCGGCTGGGGGTCTTGGGATTATCTTGGATGAGCGGTCGAATACGCTTTTTCTGCCTTCTGGGTCTGAGAATGTGATTTTTAGGTGGGGGTTGGCGAGTGCTGACCGTCTTATGTATTCATAGGGGCTTCTTTCACCCACATTTGATAGTACGCCCTTGAGCTGTCCTGTTATCTCGGTCCCACGCCATTTGCGGGATATCTTGTTTGATTCGAGTATGTCGGCTGCGTTTTTTGTGACGTCAACCATGAGTTTGATGTCGTTTACTATGCCGTCTCCAGTGCTTGTGACGATATTTACTGGTTTTCCAGTG
>CAYXON010000257.1:0-1652 GCA_964467145.1 uncultured archaeon
CCAGTTCGCAAACGAGGTTGAAAGACTCCCGCAAAAAGCGGAGTTCAAGGCTATGAAGGTCAAAAAAACATCCCCGAAAGTCGCAGACGTCATGACAAAGAAGGTCTACACCGCAGTCGAAAAAGATACTATAAAGATTGTGTCAAAGCTTATGGTGGAAAAAGGTGTGGACCAGATACCAATAGTAGATGGTGAAAACAAGCTTGTTGGGATAGTCACTGCATTCGACCTGATAAAGGCTGCGGCAGAAAACAAGAAAAAATTAGTGAACGCCATGACCAAGAAAGTCACAACATCAAAGCAGCATGAGTCAATAGACGAAGTGTCAAGAAGACTTCAGAAAAACGGGTACAACTCAACCCCTGTCGTTGACGAGCGAGGAACAGTAGTTGGGATAATAACTCTCACAGACATCAACAGAGAATACGGGAGGCGCAGAAAATGAACAAGTACCAGCTGAGATACACAGCGGACGAAGCCAGAAACCCGCTTCTTGCGGAAGCGGTTCTCAAAACAGGCGTCCTCGTCAACATACTGACTGCAGACGTAGAGTATGCGAAAGGCCAGATGGTTGTGTCAGTCCTTGGCGACGAAAAAAAGCAGAAAAAAATAGTAGACTACCTCAAAAGACAAGGTGTCGAAGTAGAGAAACTCACAGGCAAAGTGGTGAAGGACGATAAAAGGTGCGTCGAATGCGGGCAATGCTACGGAGTATGCCCCACAAAAGCGATAACCTTGAAGGACAACACTATGAAACTTGACGAAAAGGAGTGCATAACATGCGGCGCCTGCACCGAAGTCTGCCCTACCCGCGCGCTCACACTGAAGAGATGATTGGATGGAGTTCCAACTCGACTACGGCGAAACCCACCTTATCATAAAGTCGGACAAAGACCTGAGAAAACAAGCACTTGATGAGCTCATAAAATCCTACAGCGACATAGTCTCATACATAAACAGTGACCCGCTCTTCAAAGCCTCCTATGAGCCGGTCAAAGTGCGTGATGATGCCCCAGAGATAGTCAAAGACATGGCGGATGCTGCAAAAGAGTGCGACGTAGGGCCAATGGCGGCAGTTGCTGGGGCAATAGCTGAGAAAGTCGCGTCAAGAATGCTTTCAGAGGGTGCAAATGATGTTTTAGTGGAAAATGGCGGAGACATATACGTTAAAGCATCATCAGAGAAGAAGATAGGCATATACGCCGGGCAATCCCGGTTTTCTGGAAAATTAGCATTCAAGATAATGCCAGAGGACACCCCGATCGCGGTTTGCACTAGCTCAGGGTCGGTGGGGCACTCAGTAAGCATGGGCAACGCGGACTCAGCCACAGTACTTTCAAAGTCAGCAGCCCTTGCCGACGCTGCGGCAACAGCTTTAGCGAACATGATAAAAAACAGGCAAGACATAGAGTCAGCAATATCCAAGGCAAAGAATATTAGGGGAGTCATGGGATGTGTTATCGTCGCGGAAGACCGGGTTGGCGCATGGGGAAAGATACCTGAATTAGCACGATTAAATAGCCTAAAACTCAATAAATAATATATGTCCTTTCACCGAAAAAACGCAATAAATCTTCTGCTGATAGCCGTCACAGTCACCACACTACTGGGGATCGCTGGCGTGTATGCTCAAGAGGATGAGTCCGCAGTTG
>CAYXON010000258.1:0-1624 GCA_964467145.1 uncultured archaeon
GCTGGGAAGAAGCTTTTTTTCGCAAGAGACCTGCTTGAGAGCAACTGCACGAAGGATATAGTCGCAGGGCTCGGGGAGAAAGTTTACATAACATTTGACGTTGACGCGTTTGACCCGTCGATTATGCCGTCAACCGGAACACCTGAGCCGGGGGGCATGAGCTGGTATCAAGTCCTTGACATAATACGTGAAGTCGCAAAACACAGGCATATTGTGGGGTTTGACATAGTTGAGCTTTCCCCAAAGGCGGAAAATAATGCGCCAGACTTCACAGCAGCAAAACTCGCCTACAAGATAATGGGCTACATCCTCTCAAAAGGTTAGTTTAGCCGCTTGACTGAGTGCTTAGAAGACTTCAGCAATTCATCCCGCATCTCAGCAATTGTTTTGCCAGTCACAGGATGCTTGACTTCAGCTGCGATGTCAGCCAAAGGAATTAGAACGAAAAGCCGAACGCCCATGCGCGGGTGCGGAACCTTAAGGCCTTCAGATTCCAAAACCACATCACCGTAGAGCAGTATGTCTAGGTCGATTTTACGGGGCATATTCCTGCCCTCTCTTTTCCCCCCAATACGATGCTCTACGTCCTTGAGCATCTCAAGCAGCTTGTCAGGCGCCATCTCAGTCGTTATCTTTGCTGCGCAGTTCAGAAATTCACCACCCACCGGACAGTCAACGGGCTCTGTCTTGTAAATTTTGGAGACTCTTTCGACTTTGGAGAAATGCCTGATATCATTCAATGCCGAGATTATGTTCAGCTCCCGGTCTCCGAGGTTTGAGCCGAGGCCCAAATAGGTTTCAACCATTTTTTATCGCGTATGCTATCTGCGCTGCACTCTTGCATGCTGCAACATCATGTACTCTCACAATATCTGCGCCGTTCAGAACGCACGCAGCAACAGCAGATATTGTGCCATCAAGTCTTTGGTCAACTGGATGTCCTGTGAGCTCTCCAAGAAATGATTTTCTTGACGGACCTACAAGTATCGGGCACCCCAGGGTTTTGAGCTCTGGTAGCCGCCGTATCAAAGTCAGATTATCATTTGTTGTCTTACCAAAGCCTATGCCTGGGTCAACTATCAAGTCCTTGACGCCGGCATCCTTAGCAAGCGATACTCTTTGAGAAAGAAATGATTTTACCGCCTCGACGACGTCACCGTATCTTATGTCTTTTTGCATGGTTTTTGGAGTTCCGCGCATGTGCATTATGACCGCAGGCACACCGTATTCGGAGGCCACCTTCCTCATGCCGCTGTCCAAGCCAGTTATATCATTTATTATTGATGCCCCGGATTTGATGCATTGTCTTGCAACCTCTGGCTTGCAGGTGTCGATGGAGATGGGAACGTCAAATTCCGCAGTTATTGCCTGTATTACCGGTAGAACCCTTTCAAGCTCATCCTGCTGACTCACTGGGTCTGAACCTGGCCTTGAGCTCTCCCCCCCGACATCTATGATGTCTGCGCCCTCTGAAATCATTTTTTTAGCGCGCTCAAGGGCTGCCTGCAGACTATCGTATCTTCCGCCGTCTGAGAAAGAATCTGGTGTGACATTCAGTATGCCCATGATGATGGTTTTGTCAAGCGGGATTTTACCGCCAGGCAGCTTAATGCAGTTACTCATT
>CAYXON010000259.1:0-1606 GCA_964467145.1 uncultured archaeon
GTCCTCGCGGTTGTATTCGACGAGTAGGTCGAGGGCTGTTTGTCCTTTTACTTTTTTGCCAGCCACATCTATTTCACGGTCGTTTTTGTAGGCTCGCCACATCCGCACCGCGTCATAGCCTGTGACGCCGTCGGTTTCCCTTAATATGCCGAGTTTTTTCTCGATATTTTTCAGGCCTCCCGAAAACCCCAGCGACTTCAGAACGTAGTATAGGTCAAGGTGTATTTGGTTGAACTTGATGCCCATCGCCTTTGTCAGAAACGGCAGGTCAAAGCGGGCGCCGTTGAAGGTTATGATATATTTGAACGTACTCAGGTCTTTCTTGAGCTCTTTGAGGTTTTCGCCAGAGATATAGGATTTTGTGTCAGACAAACTGTGGAGACACACAGCCGTCACCTCATCGTATTCAGATGACAGCCCAGTGGTTTCGATGTCGAGGCAGCATGCGTGTTTTTTGAAGTTGTTAAAAGCCCTCCAACTCAGCGAGGAAGGAAGGTTCTTTCTGAAGTAGTTATTGTCAAGGTCTGCGAGTCTGCCTTTTGACTCTAAAACCCCTGCCTTGATTCTCCGGTGCTTTATCGGCGAGATATTATAGTCTTTTGCGAGAAATTCATCCCATGTGGTGCAGCCCATCTGCCAGAGCATCCGCTCAGTCGCCTCACCCACGCCGTTGATGTGTGCAAAAGTCGACTCGAGCATACCAAACACTTAGGGAGGCAGGGTATTAATTTGTTTTTGGAGAAGGAGGTGTCCGGGAGCTGGTTGGTTGCGGACCGCCCCCGGAGTATTTTGAGGCTTCAATCAGCCTATGATAAAGAGTTTGACGGGAGCTTATAAGCTGTCGTGGGTAGAGCGTCGGAAAAGTATTTATGCTGTGGGGGCTTTGTTTATGTTAAGGATGAACAACCTCGTCTGGATTGATATGGAGTTTTCAGGCCTTGACCCTGGAAAGGACGTCGTATTGGAGATAGCCTCAGCTGTCACAGACTCAGAGCTCAACATCATAGCTGAGGGCCCAGATATAGTGGTGCATCAGCCAGATGGTGTGCTAGAGGGGATGGATGAGTGGAACAGAACCCACCACCAAAAATCGGGGCTTACGGAACAAGTCAGAAAATCAAGGGAAACAGTTGAGGGGGCGCAGAGGAAGACGCTTGAATTTCTTAAAAAACACGTCAAAAAAGGAGATTCCCCACTTTGTGGAAACAGCGTCCACGTTGACAGACTTTTTATGAAAAAACACATGCCAGGTATTGATGAATACCTCCACTACAGGATAATTGATGTCTCAACAATCAAGGAACTCGTTAGAAGATGGTACCCCAAGATGGAGCCATACAAGAAAGAGGGAACGCACAGGGCGGCGCAGGACATAATAGAATCGATAAACGAGCTCAGACACTACAGGGAAAACGTCTTTGTTAAATGAGTTTTTTCGACACTAACACCTCAACAAAAGCTGAGACAACAAGAAGCGGCACAACAACCAAGAGAAAAACAACAGATGCTTCTCTTATCGCCTGAGAAAAACGCCGTATCCTACCGACAGGCTTTATCAGCTCAACCCCGCACCGTATCCCGATGGCAGCAGACAGAAATATTGCTG
>CAYXON010000260.1:0-1593 GCA_964467145.1 uncultured archaeon
CTGGAAATTCTTATCTTCTATCCATTTTCTCAGCTCGTCCATTATCTCATATGCTTTTTTGAAGCTTGACATCGGCGCGCATTTTATGGACTCCCCATCAAGTTCTACTCGCCCTGACATGAGTTCTGTGTAGCTTACTTTCTTGAGTACTGGTCTGTCGCTTCTTGCTATGCCGTAGTCAAGTAGGTTGGTGTGTATCTGCTCATTTGTGACTGCAGTTGATTTGGCGAGCTCCTCGTTGAGTATCGGTATCGGGACTCCTATGCCGATGAGAAGTGTTGTTCCGTAGTCGGGCATCGTCGCGCCCCTCAGGTACTTGGTGTTCATGTCCCTTAGGTCTGCTTTTACCGCGATTGTGCCGAATCCTGTCTGGGGTGAGTGTTGTGTTCCTTCCCCGACTATCCTGCCTTGCGCTCCTGCGATAAATATCTTTGTCCCGAACCCTATGGTCTGGTATGTGGGGTCGTTGAGGAGCGGGCTTATGTGTCCTGTTCCTGCGAAGTTTATGTTGCCTCTGTTTGGCAGAAGCGTACCCATGTATGTTCTTATCCTTTTGTCTGATGAGTTTGTTGCTGCCGTGTATCTTTGGTAGTTGTTTCTTGGGTTGAAAAGGTATGCCTGGTTTAGGTCGTTCAGCGTTATCGTAGTCTCGACTTTTTTTGTGGGGTAACAATCCGTCCCGTACGAGGTTGCCCGCATATTGATTTCCTTGCCTGCGACAAGGTCTTCTATGACGTGAGCTCCGCCGTATTCCATCCCGCGGTCGAGGCTCAGCTCTGTCGCGCCGATGTATGCGTCGACTGCGGCAAGTCCCGCGTAGGCTTCGACCTCGTTTAGCCAGACCTTCTGCATCTTGATTGGCGGGTTTGAGTGTCCGAAGTTTAGGAAAGCTCCTGAGCTGCACATCGCGCCGAATGTCCCGGTGGTTACGACGTCAACCTCTTGAGCGGCTTTTTTGGCGCCTTTTTCTTCGACTATCTGGGGCATCTCATGGGCTCCAACCACGATTGCCTCTCCATTTCTTATCTTTTCGTTAATCTCAGAAATAGTCTTGCCCATTGCAGTAAATTGTGTTCTTCAAGTATAAATGCGTTAAATAAGCCTCTAAAACACTTAAAAAACGCCAAACCAAGACTTTATATACTGGATTGAATATTTTTATGCATAAAAGAATATGCAGGTTGGCATATTCTTTTTTTGGGGTGTTTGGATTGGATGGGGTGATTTGGTGCGGCTTCCTGATTTGACAGAGATTGGCAGGGAGCGCAAGAAAATGGGTCTTACGCAGACTGAGTTGGCGGATAAGGCCAAAGTAAGTCAGAGCCTTATCGCAAGGCTTGAAGCAGGCTCTGTTGACCCAAGATACAGCAAAGTCGCGTTGGTCTTTAACGCCCTTGAGTCTTTGAAGGGCAGGGAGATTGAGGCGCATGAGATATCCACCTCAGATGTTGTCGGGATTCAGAAGTCATCTTCTCTGGAGTTCGCTGCATCGAAGATGGGCGAGTACGGCGTCTCGCAGATGCCGGTGTTTGACAACGACGCTATAGTCGGGTCTTTTTCAGAAAAAGTCATACTTGACCTTCTTTCAAAGGG
>CAYXON010000261.1:0-1592 GCA_964467145.1 uncultured archaeon
TGAAGGCTATAGGCGCCACAACAACCACAATACTCACGCAAGTCCTTGAGGAGTCGGCGATACTAAGCCTTATAGGTGGCATTTTCGGCTTCTTGCTCGGCTATTTCTCAACAAACCTAGTGGCATCCTACACCAGCTTCACACCGATTATGAGCACAAACCTAATCCTTATGGGGTTCGGGTTCTCACTCATCCTCGGCATGGGTGCAGGCCTGTATCCGGCATGGTCGGCGTCAAGGCTTGACCCGATAGAGGTGTTGCGATATGAGTAACGGCGAAATAATATGCGATAAGGTGTTCAAAGTCTACAACGCAGGCCAACCCAACGAATGCAGTGCATTAAAGGGTGTCGACGTCACAATAGGGTTGGGAGACTACGTCAGCATAATCGGGCCCTCAGGCTCTGGCAAATCAACCCTTCTGAACCTCATAAGCTGCCTAGACACGCCAACATCTGGTGAGGTCTACATCGAGGGTGTCGGCATAAGCACATTATCTGACAACCAAAAATCAAGATTAAGGCGGGAAAAGCTTGGGTTCATATTCCAGCAGTTCAACCTAATACCCTCCATGAGCTCTTTCGAAAACATCGAGCTACCGATGAGATTCCGCGGGATTTCACGGGCTGAAAGGCACGAGCGCGTGCGAAAGCTCCTTGAGCTCGTTGAACTGTCTGACAAAGCCGACAATCGCCCTACGCAACTGAGCGGCGGACAACAGCAAAGGGTAGCGGTCGCAAGAGGCCTCGCCAACGACCCCAAGATAATCATGGCAGATGAGCCCACAGGAAACCTCGACACCAAAACCGGAAAGACTATAATGGAGTTTCTAAGGCGCTTAAACAGGGAGGAGGGCAAGACTCTGGTGATAGTCACCCACGACCCAAAGATAGCAAAGGAAGCCCACAAAAAGATCAGCATAACAGACGGGAAAATAATATGAAGTGAGTGGTGTTCTACCACTCCTCTTCTCCCTCGTACTCGTCGACTTCCTCCTCAAAGGAGTCATCAACTTCGTCTTTAGCCTGAGAGCGTTTAACCAGCTTTTTCAGGTCAGCTGCTATGTCCTTGATGCTGTCGTACATGTCGGTGTCCATGTCCTCAGCTATCTCAAGGATGCCGGATGTCCAGGCCTCGTCTTTGGCACTTATCTTTTTTGTGGCCTTTATCTTCTTCGCAAGCTTCTTCAAGTCGTTTTTGAGGTCGTCAAGACCTGCATACATCTCGCCATCTATATTCTCCATTATTTCGGAGAAGGCAACCTTCAAACTCATCTTATCACTCCTGTTTTTTATATCCTCTTTTTTTTATGGCAGCAATACGGCTGCTGCAATTACCGTCGTCCACATCCCATTCTTGTCTCCCTCAACTGATTGGACGATATTTTTGGTTTTGAATATTTTACCGCTTGCCTTATATTCTTGCTTTCTCTCGTCCCAGGCCTTGTCAGGGTCAAAGCTTATCCCCAATGTTGTGGCAAGCATCGTCGCCGCAAGGTCCTCTGCATATGGGCCGGCAGTCTTTGCGGTCTGGCCGAAGCCATGATGTTCTGAAAGGTATCCATAACCCTTTTTATCCTTTGGTATTGCAAGC
>CAYXON010000262.1:0-1591 GCA_964467145.1 uncultured archaeon
CTGCAACTAATCTGTTTACTGCGCTGACGAGCGTCTGATCAATTCCCATCTGTGCAGCGGCTTCTTTCTGCGGCAGTCCCTCAACCGCCGAATGCTGATATGATGAGAGCTCCTGAGTCGTTATGAACGGAGCCCTCAGAAGCCCCATTATGTGCATTGCCTGAACTCTCCTAGTCAGTAAAACGTCAGGCAATACGATCTTTTTGAATCCTATGACTGTCGACTTTGATGCGACACCCTCTAATGCGATGTCTGCAACAGTCTTTCCCTCAACAAGACGGTGGTATGTTGCCTCCATCTTATCGGTGTTTCTCTCAAGACCATCATGCACCCACCTCTGCCTTGCGTATGGCGGCGTTGACTGGTCATGTCTTTTGAGATATGTGTTTACTCTGTAGTTCAGAGCTTGCAGGTAATCATCAGTAGCTTCTTGCCTTAGTTGCATGTAGCCTGTATCTGCTAGTCTGAGTCTTGTAGCAAAGTGTTCCGCGTCAAATCCGAATGACTCCGCTATTTCGTTGGCGGTTTTCCCGCCTGTTATCATATCCTTTACTCTGGGCAGTATCTCATGCGTGACCTCGACCTTCAGCTGTCTGAATGTTCGCCCAGTCCTTCTTTTGATTTTCTCGGACAATGTACCCAAGCTTATGCCAATCTCATGCGCTATCTCCTGCTCCTCAACACCCTCCCTTATGAATCCCCTAAGCTCGGCAATAGGGGGCAGGCCGTCATCGCCCAGATGCAGCTCTAACGCCTTTTTTCTTTGCATAATGTTAAGATTTGGGAGTAACACATTTATTAGCAAAAAAACAATTGGTTAAGGTTGGTTGATGATGGCATCTGGTGAAGGTTACGGGAAGACCATCCTTTTCGGAGAGCACTTCGTAGTATACGGGCTGCCGGCTGTCGCGGCGGCATTAAGCAGTTCGACAAAGGCTGAGATTAAGAAATCCGACAAATTCGAGTTCATAGACGAGCGTCCCCAGACGCCAGGGTATAAACTCAAAAAGAAGGACGAGATACAGCGGCAGATAGACTCGCTTCTTGCGCAGTTCAAGCAGGACAAGGTCTCGATTAAACTCACAGGGAACCTCGCGTGCGCATCGGGTGTTGGCGCATCCGCGGCGTTGGCTGTCAGCATCGCGCGCGCATTCAGCAATCTAATGAGCATGAAACTCTCAGACGATGAGGTCAACGAGGCAGCATACCAGGCTGAAGTCGCAGGCTCAGGCAAAGCATCAGGTATTGACAACACATGCTCCACATACGGGGGCTTCATAGTCTTCACAAAGAATATGGGCAGCGGCCCCAACAAAATTGACAAAATCAGGATACCCACTCCAATTGGTATTGTGATGGCAAGCTCTGGCATAACCCAGACCACAAAGGAGGTTGTCGACGATGTGAGACGGCTGAAGGAAGCCAACCCAAAACAGTACGAGCGGATATTCAGCGACTATCTTAAGTTGGTTCGGGAAGGCATTAAGGCTATAAAATCAGGCGACAACAAAAGGATAGGGGAGCTCATGAACGCCAACCAGAAACTCCTCGCAGAGATGACCTTATCATGCCCTGAGGTCGAGGAGATTAT
>CAYXON010000263.1:0-1571 GCA_964467145.1 uncultured archaeon
GGAATCGGCGTGTAGTGGAGGGGGTGAACTGAGCCGAAGTCTTTCATGCCTGTGAGAAGTCCCTTGTCTGCTGCTTCAAGGCATGCGTGTATGAGGGGTTCTTTCATTATCGCGTACCCCAGCTGGACTGAGGCCCGGTCTGTGTCTTCGCTTCCGTCATGGAGTTCCGCTGATGCGAATGTGACCCCGTGTATGCCGTCTTTGCCTGTTTTCCCGCCTGCGACTATGTATATGTCGCCTGCTCCTCCGACGCGGCTGTGTATGACATTGTCTTTTCTTATCATGCCGATGCATCCTGCGTTCACGAGGCAGTTTCCTATGTAGCTTTTGTCAAATCCTACCATGCCGGCGACTGTTGGTATGCCGACGCGGTTTCCGTAGTCTGCGATGCCAGATATCACGCCGTTGAAAAGATATCTCGGGTGTTTGACGCCAGCCGGCAGTTCACTGTCTGGCAGATCGAGTGGCCCGAAAAACAGGGGGTCAACGAGCGCTATTGGTTGTGCGCCCATGCACACTATGTCTCTGATTACGCCTCCTACTCCTGTTGCGGCACCCCCGTATGGGTCGAGGGCTGAGGGGTGGTTGTGTGATTCTATTTTGACGACGTACGCGTATCCTTTGTCAAAGTCGACGACTGCCGCGTCCTCTGATATGGCGCATATTACGTCTTTGGTTTTTATTGAGAATATTGTTTTTTTGAGTATGTTTTTCGAGCTTTTGTAGCAGCAGTGTTCGCTCCAGCTTTGCGCGAATGCTTCAAGCTCTATGTCGTGGGGGTTTCTGCCCTCGCTTTTGAAGTAGTCTCTGACTGATTTTATCTCGTCGAGTGTGAGTCCTAGGCTTCTTTCTGTGCTTAGTTTTTTCAGTTCCTCATCTGAGGCATCGAGTATCTCTATAATGTATACGTCGTCTAATACTTTCTTGTACACCCTCTACACCACCTTGATTGAGAAGTCCTGTATTACTGGGTTTGCCAGAAGCCTCTTTGACGCCTCGCCCATGACCTTTACCGCATCTTCTTTTGTCTTGGCGTCGACGGTGACTTTGTAGACTTTTATTGCGTCGACTTTTTTGACGTTGTAGCCTAAAAGCCCAAGGCTTTTGGCGACTGTTTCACCTTCTGCGTCAAGCGCTCCTTTTTTTAGCTCCACCCTGACTTCAACCGTGTAATCCACTGTCAATCACCTGAGTATCTAACTTATGCGTATATTAATATTAAGGCATCAGGCCGTTATCTTCTGGGCTTCTGTCGTGTACTCCGTGCCTATAGGCTTGATGCAACTCTTATCCCACCTAGTTTGAAATGATATTTCTGTTATGTTGTATTTACATATAACGTCGCTGACCTTCACCTTGTTACTTATGTATTCGTCGAATACTGTTGAGGGTATTATCTCAGCAGTTATTTGGCCTTTCATCTCAGTTGGTTTGTAGTCACTTATGACTTTACCAAATCTGTCGTGGGTTTCGCATTCCGTCGTGACTGTAGCAGATTTTTTGATTGTTTTGTCGCAGACGTAAAACGGCTTGAATGTGGTTGTGGTTGTTGATGTTGTTGTTGTGGTCGT
>CAYXON010000264.1:0-1534 GCA_964467145.1 uncultured archaeon
AAACACGAGATACGGCAGGCACTTGACGGAACCAACCTCCTGTTCCTTTGCGCAGGCATGGGAGGGGGCACAGGAACAGGTTCAGCCCCAGTAATAGCTGAAATAGCTAAAGACCTCGGAGCAGTAGTGGTATCTGTCGTCTCCTACCCCTTCAAGATGGAGCGCTCAAGGATGAAAAAAGCAGAGGAGGGAATACTCAGGCTCCAAAAAAACTCGGACACAGTCATAGTCGTTGACAACAACAAACTCATCGAATACGTCCCGCATCTGCCAATCGACCGGGCATTCCTGGTCGCTGACGAGATAGTTGCAAGAGCAGTATCAGGGATAACCCAGACCCTCAAAGAGCCTTCGCTGATAAACCTCGACTTCGCAGACCTCAGATCCATACTATGTGGTGGGAACCTATCCGTAATATGTGTGGGGGACGGTGAGGGTAAAAACAGGGTCGAGGACTCAGTAAGAAACACACTCACCCACCCGCTACTAGATGTTGACTTTAAGGGTGCAAGCGGCGCACTCATCCACATAAGTGGTGGTCCAGACCTGTGTCTGAGAGAAGCTAACCAAGTCGGAGACCTCATAGTAAACGAGTTCGACGAGAAAGCGAACATCATATGGGGTGCGAGGGTGAAGCCAAACCTAGAAAACCGGCTTGAACTCATAACAGTCGCATCAGGAGTCCACAGGAAAACACTATTCAAGACGATAGAAGTCCCTGAAGAAGACGAGTTTAGACTGAGCCGCCTTTAACCTGACATCCCTTATTTATGAGTCAACTATGGATACACTAACTGTTGTAGCACCAACTTCATCAAGGATTGTCGCATCAGGCGACAAATGGCGTTGCATAATGTGCGGCAAATGCTGTACAACCTCTTTCGGCCAGTCTTGGCTTGACCTTGTCAGACCCGACGGGGACTGCGGCCCACAATGCTCAAACTCAATGATATTCAAGGACTCGACAATATGCCTCATCAACAGAGACAAGCCAGAGGCGTGCAGGCTCTTCCCCTTCACAATGCGCAAAAACCCGGACATGACGTACTCACTCGTCCTCTATAGCGGGTGCCCGGGATTTGGCAAAGGCAGGAGAATAAACGTCGAAAACAAGGTCCACGAGATAATCAAGTTCACAAACAAAAAATACGGCATCCACTACCGGCTCCACCAGAAACCCTCTGAAAACAACATCTACGAGCTTTTGAAGTAATCTTATACTCCTAAATACCTATTTGGTGAACGCAATGGTCGACTATAACACAATATGTGGCGTCGGCTTCTGCGTCAGCGCAGTATTCGCGTTGGCAATATTCGCAGCAGCAGCATTGACGACGCTCAAGCCCAGGAAAGACACCGCAAACATCCTAAACGCAGGCGGGCAATACACGGAGTTTCTCGAGGCTGTTGATGCGCTGAAGACAAGGTACTCACTAAACCAGGCGTCATCCCCAGAATCCCTCCAACAGCTGACTGCATCCTGCATAGGCAAACGCGGGCTGACAATACTTTCCGGCAAGGTTGCAGACTATGA